>JBDKTH010000735.1:0-7402 GCA_039680305.1 Thermoguttaceae bacterium
TCGCTTTCTCAGCAGTTCCATCTCGTGCTTGATTCTGACCAGGATGTGATACACGGTGATCTGGTCGTCTGGTACATCCCAGAGTTCACACTCTCCTTCGTAACCGCGGAGTCCCATGGAAAAGAGCACAAACGGTCTTCGCGGCACTGTAATGAACTGTTTGCGAGGCATGGCCGAATCTTGGGGGCTCGAGGTCAGATCCCGGCATTGCGGCGAAGCCGCATCAAGGCGTCGACCGTCTCTTGGGGAATCAATCCGTGGTTGTCCGGCGGGGCGTCGAGCAGGAGATTGACGCCGGCCGCACGGCAGGCCTGGAACTGGGCCAGCACCTTCGCGTCGTCCCGCGGCTTTTCGCCTTCCACCCACCACCACGACGGCTTGATCGAGTCGCAGAACTCGCCCGGCAGATAGTATTCCTTCCCTTCGACGGTCTTCCACGGGCTGTAGCCGGCCTTGGACGGCAGGGTTCGTTCGAGCGAGACCAGGTCGGTCGGCCAGATCGACTCCGTCGGGACCTTTGAGCCGTCGTGAAACCCGCCGTTCATCAGGATGACGACGTTCGGCTGGAGCCTTGCCATCTGTTCGTAGAGGAACGTTCGATACCCGCGGCCGAGCACGTGGGGAATGTCGATCCAGATCTCGGCGATCGGGCCATAGCCGGTCAGCAGCTCCGTGATCTGGTCGGTCATGAACGTCTGGTGGATCGAAGTGGTGTACTTCCAGTCGTCTTCCGGGCGGCGGCCGCCGAGGTGACGGAAGTCGACCGAAGGATAGTAGAGCCCCGGCTGGACGCCGCACTTCTCGCACGCCCGGACGTATTTTTCGACGACATCGGTCTTGTTGCCGCTCTGGGCGACCGTGTAGTCGGTCAGCTTGCTCGGCCAGAGGCAGAAGCCGGGATGGCGTTTGGCCGTCAGCACGGCGTACTTCATGCCGGCGTCGCGGGCCACGGCGATCCACTGCCCGACGTCGAGCTTGTCGGGGGCGTAGACGCTGGCCGGGATCCGCCGTTTCTCCTCCGTGATCTTGCCGTGGATCGTGCCGCGGTAGAACGCCTGGATGTCGTAGGAGATGAACATCCCGTAGCCCAGCGACTCGAACTGCTTGAGCCGCTGGACCGTCAGGCGTTGGCTCCCCCGGCGGTTGTCGGCCTCCGCCGCCTGGCCCTTCCCGGTCGATGCGGTCACACAACAGGCTGCCATGGCCCCGGTAACTTCTCCCACGCCCTTGAGGAAACCGCGACGATTGAGCTGTGTATGACCCATGACGAAAGCCTCGCTAAGGTTGGTTTCACGAAAGTGTCGAGCTATTCGCGATTCTAGGGGAAAACCGAATCGCCCTCCATGACAGATACGGGTTTGTGATGGCAAATACTGCCCTGCGCGGGCGGCTTCGGCCATTCAGGGAGCATCGATGCGATCCTACGGCACTACCGCTTGTTCGCATTCTACTTAGTCCGCGTTGCAGGAGGTGTTCGGCCGCGAGGCGACCCATCGCGTAGTGATCGGGTCTGACGCGCGGGATTCCAGCCGTGTCGGCCATCGTCGACGCCCCATTCACCACCAGAATTCGCAGCCGCTTCACCGCGCGAATGTCCGCCTCGTTGAGGATCGCGGTACAAAACGGCGCGGTTTTGCGCAATAGGGTCGTTGTTTCGCACGTCCCTGCCGGCCATAATATGCCAAGATCGCCCTGCACGGAAGGGGCGTTGGAAAGAACGCTTGCGCCGGCCGCTCGCGGCTTACCACCCCCGGCCGCTTGCGGCGTAGCACACCGAAGTGGAGAAGCGAACCCTGCAGCCAGACCACGCACGTTCGGCGGCCGGGGCATCGCTGCTGTGGCTTGCCGTGGTGGTAAGCGCCGCCCCAACTCTGGCTGCCAAACCCGCGCTCGTGGAAAAGGCCCTTCAGGCCATGGACGGGGCCGAGGAGATCGTCTTCGTCGAACGCCATCTGTGCCAGGCCTACCAGTACTACGCCACCTTCGGCGAGTACGCCGACGAAGAAAAGCAGATCTACGCCCCGGATGGCTCGCGGCTGTGCAAGCTCAACCTCCGCACCCGGCAAGTCACTGTGCTGCTGGACGATCCCGGGGAACGTCGATGGCAGCGGGTTGCGGCAATTGACTCGCGGCGATTGCGACGACGTCGATCCGACCTACCTGCCCCGTGGCCGCGCGAACCGGTGATCCCTCCCCGCATCGACCTGCGAAAGACGACGGGGCAACTGGTCTTGTCCAACGTTTACCACGGGCGCAACGTCGCGGGGGTGCGCCCCGGCACGATCAAGAAGCTCCTGGTGCTCGAAGACCGCGTCACCTTGGGGCGTTAGTCAATCCTACTCCTTTTCCGTCATCGGCTCACGGTCAACCGTCCGTCTGCATCCGAGTGGTCGTTCCGATCGCCCTACGTTCGATGCCGAATGACCTTCAGAACGTGGGTCGAACAACTGATGCACGGATCGTAGTTGCGCACGAGGTGTTCGCAGCGATGCGCGGCCTGATCGTCGGGAAGGTCAAGAAGCTGCGTGGCCAGCAGACGCAGGTCGTCCTCGATCATGGCCTGGTTCTGGCTGGTCGGCGGAATAATCCGGACGTCGGCGATCGTGCCATCGGATTCCGTGCGGTAGTGATGCCAGCAGAGCCCGCGCGGGGCCTCGGTCCCGTGGCCGCCGCTGCCGGCCCGGGGCGTGATCGGGATCCGAGAACAGACCGGCACGCGGTACCGCTCCAACAGGTCCGCCGCCAGGGACAGGGCATGCACGACCTCCAGAGCCCGGGCCAGGAGGCTGAGATAACTGTTGGTCCAGGGGAGCTGTCGGCCAACCGCGTGCACCACCTTGGGCACCAACGCGGCGGCGCGGGGATGGAGTTTCTCGGCGTTCAGGTTCAACCGGGCCAACGGGCCGAGGAAGTAGGGCCCGCGTCCCTTGAGCACGGCGTGGAGGGCCGTGGAATGGGGCACCTGGCGCTCTTCGATGGCGTCCAAAAACTCCTCCTGGTCGACGTCGAGCCCCTTGTTGCTCTTGATCCGGCCGAGGTTCATGGGATACTCGTCGTCGGGGCACAGGGCGACGAACTCGTAATCGCGTTCCAGTTCTGGGAACGTGACATTCTCGGCTAGCCAGAGGGTCAATGCGCCCATCTCGTCGGCGCACGCCTCGACTTCCGGCAGCAGTTCGGCCGCCCGGCGCGGATCGGGCGGGCTGTAGAAGCCGCCGACGCACGTGCCCACCGGATGGACCGACCGGCCGCCCTGCATCGCCACGATGTCGTTGCCCGCCCGCTTGATCCGCAGCGAGCGGCGGACCAGGTCGCGGTGGTCGACAGCCATGCTCAGCCCGCTCTCGTAACCAAGGAAGTCGGGCAGGTGGAGCATGAACATGTGTAGCACGTGGCTTTCGATCCACTCCCCGCAATAGAAGAGGTTCCGCAGGGCACGGATCTCCGGATCGACCTCGTCGAACACCCCCAGGGCCCTTTCCAACGCGTGACAGGAACTCATCTGGTAGGCGACCGGGCAGATGCCGCAGATGCGGGCGGTGAAGTCGGGGACTTCCTGGAAATCGCGGCCGCGGAGGAAGGCCTCGAAAAACCGGGGCGGCTCAAAGATGTGGAAGCGGAGGTCTTCCACTTGGCCGTCGCGCATCTGCAGATACAGCCCACCCTCGCCTTCGACCCGGGCGAGCGCCTCGATGCGGATCGTGCGCGTCGCGTCAGGGCTGGTGTTCTTGCTGCTCATAGCGATCACTGGCCTGCTTGAAGGGCTCGAGGTAACCGTTGGACTGGCGGAGCATGCGTTTCATATCGCGGGCATCATGGCCGAGCTTTTCGGTGAACCAGTGCCCCAGCGAGCCCATGTTCGGCTGCTCCATGGGACCGAAGCAGCCGTAGCAGGCCCGCTCGTAACCCGGACAGAGCGCGCCGCAGCCGACCTGGGTGACCGGCCCCAGGCACGGCAAGCCCTGGGCCACCAGCACGCAGGGCCAGCCGCGCCGCTTGCACTCGATGCAGACGCTGTGCGTCGAGACGTTCGGATTGCGTCCGGCCAGGACGGCCGAGATCAACTCCAGCACCTGGCGATGGTTGATCGGACAGCCGCGCAGCTCGAAGTCGACGAACACGTGCGCGGCGATGGGCGTGGAGGTCTCCAACGCTTCCAGGTACTCGGGCTGCGGATAGACGTAGCGGGCGAACTCGCCCAGGTCGGCCCAATTGCGCAGCGCTTGCGGCCCGCCCGAGGTGGCGCAGGCCCCGATCGTCACCAGCATCCGGCACTGGCGGCGGATCTGCTTGATTTGCTCCTCTTCCCGGGGCGTCGAGATGCTTCCTTCGACCAGCCCGATGTCGTAGGGGCCCGGCTCGATGCGGCTCCGCGCCTCGAGGAAGAAGGAGATTTCGACCGCCTCGGCCAGATCGAGCAAGGCTTCTTCGAGATTGAGCACCTGAAGCTGGCAGCCGTCGCAACTGGAGAACTTGAAGACAGCCAGCTTGAGCTTGTCGGTGGTGCGATGCGCGGCGGTAGGGGGAATCCGGCGTGCGGTCATGGCTAGATGTCCTCCTTGGCAAAGATGTTGGCGATCTCCGCAAAGGAGAAGACCGGCCCGTCGGAGCAGACGAACTTCCCGCCAAACTGGCAGTGGCCGCAGCGGCGGAAGCCGCAATTCATGTTCCGTTCCAGACTGACATAGACGTGATCGGGCGGGACGTGCAGTTGGAGAAAGTTCCAGGCCGCTACGCGGTTGAGAACCTTGGGGCCGCAGACCAGGACGATCGTCTGAGCGGCGCTCACTTTGATTCGCGGCAGCAGGCTCGTGACGACGCCCACCGGCCCCACCCAGTCGCCGGTGGCGTTGTCGACCGTGACCAGGACCTCGATCGAATCCTCCTGGTCCCACTGCTCCAATTCGGCGGCAAAGACGCGGTCCTCGGGCGTCCGGCAGCCGTACATCACCACGACCCGCCGGACCTGATCGCGATGCTCCAGAAGCCAATAGATCACCGGGCGCAGCGGTGCGATACCGATCCCGCCGGCGACGATCACCACGTCGTGCCCGGGGATCTGCTCCAGCGGCCAGCCCCGGCCAAAGGGACCGCGGAGGCCGACCACGCCGTCGGCGCCCAGGTTGTCGACGGCCCGGGTGACCGAGCCCACCATCCGAATCGTGTGGTCGAGGGTGTCGGTTTGTGAAGGCTTGGAACTCATCGAGATCGCCGCCTCCCCCACGCCCGGCACGTAGACCATATTGAACTGCCCGGGCATGAAGCGATACGCGCGGCGAAGGTCCTCGTCGACGAACTGCATCGTGAGGGTCCGCGTGTTGAAGTTCTCTTCGTGAACCTTCAGGATCCGCGCGGGCGCGGGCATCCAGGTGTCCATGCCGCAGATCGGTTCGGGACGGACTGCCGGCGACGCCTGGCTCATGGACGCACCTCCCATGTTTCTTGTTCGGCCCGGAGGCTGCCATGCGGATGAGCTCCCTCGCGAAGGCGGGCAATCTCCTCAGTCAGGTCAATCCCCACCGGGCACCAGGTAATGCAACGGCCGCAGCCGATGCAGCCCGACGTGCCGAACTGGTCCCACCAGGTGCCCAGCTTGTGCCGCAGCCAGTGGCGGTAACGGCCGCGGATCGTGTTCCGCTCCGGGCCCGTCGTCGTATGCGTGAACTGGTGCGTGTAGCACGATTCCCAGTAGCGGGTCCGCGTCACCCGCGGATCGTCCAGGTACGTCGAATCCGCGACCGTGCAGCAGAAGCAGGTCGGGCAGACCATCGTGCAGTTGCCGCAGGAGAGGCACCGCAGGGCCACGTCGTCCCATTCCGGATGCTCCAGGTTCTTGTCCAGAAGCTCCTTGACGCCCGCGGTCTCCAACTGCCGGCCCATCTGCTCCCGGGCCCGTTGAAGCTTGAGCTCGGCCAGTTCCAGTTCGGCGGCGGTCGGCGCTCGCACCGGCAGTTGTTCGACCAGCGCGTGGCCGCGCTCGGAGCCCACGGCGACGACGAACCCGCTGCGCAGTTCCGTCAGCGCCAGGTCAAACCCTTCGGTGGCTTCCGGCCCTGTGCCCCAGGAGACGCAGAAGCAGGTTCCACTCGGGCTGGTGCAGTTGACGGCGATGAAGAGGACCTGCCGACGGGCTTCGCGATACCAGGTTTCCGACTCGCAACGAAAGGTGCGCGGGTCGTCGACCCCGAACACCCGATCTTGCACGCGAACCGCGGCCAGCTCGCACGGGCGCACGCCGAGCATCGCATACTTCGGCACCTCGGGGAGCCCCTCGTCGAGCACGAAACGCCCGCTCTCCACGTGGAACTCAAAGAGCGGCAGCTTGGCGGGAAACAGATAGCTTTTCGGGCCGTCCGGCCCCACGACGTATTCGAACCGCAGTTCTGGATCCCCGGGCACCAGACGGTAACGGCCGCCGTCCTGCTGGTCGTTGACGCCTCGCGGAAGCTGATCGGCCGACTCGATGGGCTGGAGAGACACGGCGTGGTGGCTAACCGTGGGCCCCAGCACCGTGTAGCCCTGACGGCGGAGCAACTGGACGAGGTCCTCGAGTGCCGTCCGCGGCAAGAAGAGCGGCTCCTGTGGTAAAGACTCGCTGGTCGCCATCGTCGCCGCGCTCCCACTTGCCAGCGTTCAGCCGTGGCACAACTCAGGAGGTATCGCCGATCTTCACGACCTTCCCGGCTTCGGTTTTCCAGGCCCCGGGCCCCGGCACGCCGATGGCCGCCAAGGCCTCTTGCTCGGTGTTGAACTTCTGAACCCCTGCCGGCAACCCGTCGCACAGCTCCATCACCACCACCCATTCCTCGGGGCCCACCTGGTCCACGAGGTTGACGACGGGCCACTGCTGACGGTCGATGCTCCGAGGTTCTAGTTCGTTGGTCGCGACTCGCTGACGCATACTCCCCCTTTTTTCCTAGTCCCAAGACCTTGGGTGATCAAAGCACTAGTCTCCAAACTGGTCCTAAGGGCAAATATATGAAACAGCTCGTGACCCGGTATAGGGACAGTAACCAGCTCGGGGCTGAGGGAAAGCCGTAGGGCGCCCACTTGAGGGGGCAAGCCGTGATGGGCAAGGGGACCCCCACGATTCGCGTTCCGCTCATCCGGCTTCACGGGCGGCGTCTTCGAAATAAGGAACGGCGTATTGGCGGATGCGGGTGATGGCATCTTCAACACACTCGGCGGTGAAGTCCTCCGTTGACTTGGTGGAAAGCAGATCGAACGGATAGTTCGGATCCTGTAGGAGGGCCAGGGCAGCGGCAGCCTGGTTGGCCGGCGAGCCTGTCGGAATTTTTGTGTCAGCCGGGCAGGGAACGATATTTGCCATTCAGTTCGGGCAGGCGGCCCTCGAACAGGATGGCGAAGTGGTTGAGGGCCTCCTTCCACTTTCGAACGGGCA
>JBDKTH010000159.1:0-2086 GCA_039680305.1 Thermoguttaceae bacterium
CAAAAGCCTTGCCCGCGCCCCCCCTCTGGGAGAGGGCTAGGGTGAGGGAAACGGCCACCGAGATGCCCTTGCCCCGCCTCCCCTCCTCCACCAGGAGCCTTACGCTTGCTTCTCCAACAGCTCCTGGACCAGATTAGCCACGAGCGTGGGGTTGTCGCTTTGCATCAGGTGTTCGATCCGCGTGGCCGGGACCTTGAGATTCTCCATGGCGGCCTTGATCCGCTCCCACAGCCGGGCACGGGCCTTCCCTTCGGCCAGATAGAGATCCGTCACCAGTTCGCCCAGTTTTTGCACCATCAGGGCGTCCCGATTCTGGTAGTAGTTCCTGATCGCCCGATCTTGGTAGGAGGATCGCTTTGCCATCGTCTTTCCGAAAGCTCCTGTCAGCCGGATTTGCCATCCATGCAGATTCGCCCCATCAGAGCCATTTTCGGCATTTTCACCCCGAAAACCAGAGCAACCGCCAGGGCTGGGGGGAAGAATGGGGTCCTCCGGGCGGGCAGGCAGCCTGCGGCCATAATTCTTGTGGCGACGTAACTATTTGGCCGTAAACGATTTATTCCCGGCTGTCTGCAATGCCGTTCCATCGGTTGACGCAAGTCTTTGTTTAGCCCGGCCGCTTGCGGCCGGAGGAAGGCAGCCGCCGATTCTCGTGCCCCAGTGTGGCATGATGCGTGCCCGTTTCCTCCTGCTTGTCCCCACATTACACTCACGGCAGTGCCATTCTACTCTGCCCGCTTCTGTCTTCGACAGCCGCGGGCCGCCACTTTCACGAAGGAGGGCTTCGATGAGGACTGCTTCTGGGACCGTCGTGATGCGGCGTGGGGTGCGGCTGGCGTTGTTGCTGGTTGCGGTGGTGTGCGTGCCCCAGGCGGCCCGTGGGCAGACGGCGAAGCCGGAGACAGTGCGCGATCGGCTCTGGTGCTTCTCGTTTGCCACGAACAGCGATTTCGTACACATCGGCCGCCGCTCGGTGATGTCGGCCGCCGAAGGCAATTTTTACCTCGGCGTGCCGAACATCCTGATGGTGCAGTCCAACGAGAAGGAGGCCCCCTACGGCCGCCTGGAGCCGCCGCTGGAGCAATACACTGTCGCCCTGCGCCCGATGAAGAACCTCGTCTGGTCGGTCGTCGGCTCGGGTGGCTTCCATAAGGCGGAAGAGACCGCCGAAGTCTTGGCCATGGCCGGTCGGGTACCCAACTTCCGCGGCCTGATGTTGGACGACTTCTTCACCGGCAACGCCGACGGCAAGCGGGCCCAATGGACCGTCGACGAACTGGCCGACGTCCGCCGCCGGTTGGCCGCGACCGGCAAGAAGCTCGACATCTTCGCGACCCTCTACGTCAGACACTTCGGTCTGCCCCTGGCAGATTACCTCGACCAGATCGACGTCCTCACGCTCTGGAACATGGACTCCGCCGAGATCCGCAACGTGGAAGCCAATCTCCAGAAGGCCGAAAAGCTCTATCCCCACAAGCGCAGAATGCTCGGCTGCTACCTGGTCGACTACCCCAAGAAACAAGGCGTTCCGGTCGACCTGATGAAGCACCAGTGCGAGGTCGGGCTGCGTTGGCTCCAGGAAGGCCGGATCGAAGGGATCATCTTCATGGGCAACACGGTCATGGATCTTGGCTTCGAGTCGGTCGAATGGACCCGCCGCTGGATCGCGGAGGTCGGCGACAGGAAGCTGAAGTGAGAACGTAGAATCGTTCGGTTGGCGACTGGGCCAAACATCAACGGACCACACTTCAGCTCCCACTGGAATATCGTCCTTCTTGAAAGGCGGCGGATCAACTTCCGCGAGAAGTGGCGGGGCTACCTCTGGCAGGGGCGTTTTGCGTCGTCCGTGATCGACGAACCGTACCTGGTGGCGGCTTTTCCAGTAGCGACGCCATGGCCCGCGCCTTCTGTCAGGCCGAAGGGCTCACGCCGTTGAAGTATCGTCAGAAGCACCGGCGGACGTGAACGGGGGCGGTGGGGATGTGTTGTACTTCACGCCCTACGCGCTAGGCCTCGCGTCCCTCGCCTTTCGATGGGGACGGGTCCTTCAATCGCAGGTAGGTATACCGACGATCAATGAAGTAAT
>JBDKTH010000304.1:0-4783 GCA_039680305.1 Thermoguttaceae bacterium
CCCAGCCTTCCATTTCGTTGCCGAATTCCCAGCAGAGGACGTTGGGGCTGTAGCCCCAGCGCGCGATGGTATAGCGGAGCCGCTTCTTGTAGAGCTTCCGGGCCGTCTCATTGGTGAACCAGTCGGCCGGCTTCTGGCACGGGCCGCCGCGTTTGGCGTTGAACGGATTGACCTCCCAACCGCCTTCCCGGAAATCCTGATGCGTGTCCATACACATCATGTAGTACAGGTCCAACTCCTTGGCTAGGTCGAGGACCAGGTCGATGCGTGCCGCCGCGTCCTGGCGATACCAGCCGAGCTTATCGCACCACTCGATGCCAAAACCGGACGAGCTCATCCACCAGCGGTTGAAGTTTTCCTTGGCCGCCGCGAACTTGCGCATCGCCTCGTCGCCCAGTTGCCCGGTGGCGTGGTAGATCGGCAGGTTGTGGCCGATGGGGAAGTAGCCTTGGCCGTTGTCGAAGGCCAGATAGTGCGGGTCGATCTTGCTCGTGCGCACAAAGCCGGGCTTGTTGGGCGCCACGGCCTCGAAAGCTCCCTCGCCGCCGGTCGTCGCGCCAGTGCGGTCGCGCAACTTCAGCCGCCAGGTGTAGGGTCCCTGCTCAACGGGCGTGAACCGCACCTTCCAGCCGCCGCTGTCTGCGGGGATCATCAACTCGCAACCATCGCTGATTTGCCGTCGATGCGCGACCTGGAAGAATCCCGGCACGACCAGTTCCTTGCCGGAGGGCGACTTGAAGATTGCATCCAGCTGAACGTCGTCGGGATCGTACGGATTGTCGTAGGTTGCGCCCAGGTCCACGCCGAGTTCCAGACGCCCGTACTGCGGCACTCGCTCCTGGTCGGCCTTTACCTTGGTGATCCGCAGAGGTTCGCGACTCGGCTTGACTTCGCCGGGAAAGCTCGCCGGCATATTGCCGAAGGAGACGGTGTACTGGACCGTCGGCTTTTCGCCGACCTCGAACTCCCTCCGCAGCAGATTGAGGCGGAAGACGTGAGACGCCTTGGAACCCTCGGAATTGGCTTCGCCAAACTGTGGCATCCCCAGGCAGACACAGCGTCCCTTGCGCAGTTCGACGCACAATTTGTCGGTCGCGGCGTGGACACTCGAGCCGATCGGGCCGGCCCACATCGGACTCGCCCAAACCCGCTGGCTCCCCTGAAACCGGTCGCGGGCGGCAAACAGGTGCAGCCAGATGCCGCTGGTCAACTCGAGCGGCCCAGTCTTCTCCAACTCGCAGCAAACGCGCACGCCTTCGGCCGAGGGGACCATGCGGCAGGAATACTTGATCGGCGCTGAGTTGTCGCGGGCGGAGAAAGCGCCTTGCAGTGTGAGGCTGCCATCGGCCTGGAGGGTCGGGCCCGACTGGACAGTGCCGCCGGGCATGGTCTCATAGACCCACTTGTCGCGCCAAAAGAACATGTGCCACTGGACGCCGGCAGCCCCCTCGATGCCCGCCGACCCGTGCCCCTTCTTGTCAAAACGGATATACTCGTCGCCCTGCTTCAGCACATAGCCCCCTGGCTCGGCCTGGAACGACTGAGCGCAAAGCGTGAGGGGGAACGAGAGGATCAGCGTGAGAAGGATTGCGTAGCGCATGGTTTTCTCGGTGTTCGCCGTTTGATCGCCCCAACTGCCCCCCACAGTAGTCAAAATGGCCGGCAATGCAAGCCCGGGGGCCATTTCCGGGGCATGGTGGGGGTGAACGGCGAACGACCAAGGACCCGTCTAGAAACAGGCCCTCCGACCGTTGGCAGGTCGAAGGGCCCGAAGGTCGGTCAAGATTCAAGAAAATGTCGTGAACCTGACGGTTACTTCTTCTCGGGCTCAGGCTTCTCGGGGCCGACCTCCTTCTGCAATTGCTGGACATCTTTACGCAGATCGCGCAGCTCCTTCAGCACCTGCTGACCGAGGTCTTCCATGCGTTGGGCCCGCTGGGCCGCTCGCCGCTGCTGTTCCATCATCGGCCAGGGCATCTCGCCGAACTGGTCGGCCTCGGGAGCGCGACGTGTGCCTTCCCGGAAGGGCGCCCCTTCGCGGAACCGGCGCTGATCGCGGAGGAATTGACGGCGATCGCTAGCCGTGACCTCGATCGTCTCCTTTTCATCGTCGCGAAGGATCTCGAATGTCGCCTTTTCTCCAGGCTTCAGATTCTCGATGGCGCTGATGACATCGTCCGGCGAGGAGACTTTCTTGCCGTTGATGCTCTGCACGACATCGCCGCTTTCCAGGCCCGCCTTGTCTGCAGGGCCACCCGGGAAGACACGCATCACTTCCACGCCTTCCTGGTCGGGGGATTCGTCGATGAACAGGCCCAACCACGGACGGACGGCCTCGGCCTGCGTCTCCTCCTCGGAGAGCGGTTCCCGCCCGGCTTCACGCCGCTGCCCCCGCAGTTCGTCCATGCGGCTAAGCGTCTCGCTGCGACTCGTCAGGGTCGCCTCGGCCGACTTCTGTTGACCTTCGTGCAAGAAGGTAATGAGCAACGTGTTGCCCGGCTTTTCGTCGCTGAGCAGTTCGCTCAGTTTGCTGGGCGAATCGACGTTCTGGTCTTTGACCGCGAGGATGATGTCGCCCGATTGAATCCCCGCTTTGGCCGCCGGGCTGTCGGGCCGGACCCGCAACACTTTCACCCCCTTTTGATCGGGCGTCTCTTGGACGACCACTCCCAAGGCCGCGCGGCTCGTTCGGCGTGCCTCGCGAGTCTCACGGGGCGACAGCGGCGGCCTTTCCTGGCCTTCGCGGAAGGCCCGTAGCGTGAAGGCCTTCTCGGGCGCATCCTTGCTCGTGGCGATCAACACTTCGTCGCCGGTCTTGAGATTGTTGAGGTCCGTCTTCTGGCCATCGAGGAAGATCCGTGCGTCCTTCGATACGTCAAACGTCTTGTCCTGTCCGCTTTCGGTGCGGACCGTGATCTGGTCGCCGCTGATGTTGACGACCTCGCCAACGTGCCTGCTCACGTTGGCCAGACCCGCTCGCGGCTGAGCCCAAGCCTCGTGGCTTGTCGCCACGAGCATGGCGACCGCCAGCAATCCTGCGAGAAGCCCCGCAGGCCAGGATGACTTCGTTCTCATGGTTCAGGTGTCCTTTCGGAAACGAGGATAAGTGACACTCTCTACGACAACGGTGCAATGACGTCGGAAGACCGTGCAGGTGCTTCATCAAAGCTCAAACAGGGTGCTTCGTCTGTCACCCGGGCAAGGATTTCTGCCGTCAGACGGTAGGCCATCGGCAACAGGCCAAGAAAAGCGGCGAGAATCCACCCGTAAGAATCGGACTGCGTCGAAAAGCCGGGGAGGGAGGCGGTGGCCGTAGCCAGACCGACAAGCGCCTCCCCGCAAGTGAGCATGCGAACCATAATCCACCTTCCATGGGCAGAAAAGATGCTGGGATGTGAGAAACGGCGGGAATCGGAAAAACCGATCGCCCAACACGAATGGCTGCACCTCCACTCTGCGGCAGCCTTGATCGCGGAGGTATCCCTGGATTCTGCAAAGCACATGCCGGAGCCGGTTCGCTCTGCTTGGCCGTCTCTCGACCGCCCGAACCGCAGTGGTCACGGCTTGGGCAAGGGGCGCATTGGATCCGTGCCTTCCGTGCCCATCTCGCCGATCCCCCGGTCCGGATCCGTTTGCTCGTTCGGCGATGGCGTCACATCGTCGTCCACCTCCTCCGCCTCCAATTCGGGTCGCGGTGGCGTTGGGGCCGGGCGCAACGGCCCCTCGCGGTCCCGCCGGCCTTCCTGTCGAGGTGTTTCCATCCGTCGCGCATCCTCTCTGGCCTGGTGAATTGCGCAGTCAATGACCGCAGTCAACACACGAGAGAATTGCAACTCGCATGCCGCGGGCATGGTGTCAGGACGTGCCGCCCCAGCCGTGATGGACATTCGTCCCATCAACCGACTCTGGCACGCAGCGGTGCGCGATCGCACGTTGCAGGGGACCCAAGGATGCCCGCTGAATAGCGGGCAAGCAAGACAGAGTGTCGTGATGGCTTGCCGTTTTGTCACTCCCGGCGTCCGACGTCGGCAAAGCCCCGGCGACGGTAAATCGCCTTCTCCAGACCGCCTCTCAGAATCTGGTCGATCGTACCCCAGCGATTTCGCCAGAATTGATGGCAATGATAGTTGCAAAAAGGGCCGCCCCCAGCCCCGAATCCCACCTGATAGAGGATTGGTGATGGCAGGCGGTCGCTCGCGCCACGGGCCTACCGGTGGCGTCTCGCTTTCATGAGTTGGCCCATTGAACAACGACCTATCCGCCTACGGTGAAGCGGTTAGCCATCCCCCTTGTCTGGTTAGATACAACACCGCGGTACTAAGACTCGCGGGCTGCCCCTTCGCGCGACCGCGACTGGTGCCAAAGCGTTCTACCTGTATTGAAAGTTTGCAGGCCGACCGGTGCAGATGCGCCTGGGTGGTTCCCGAAATCAGCGTCGGCCAGACTCAGGACATGACTGACGAACTGAACGGCCAAATCGCTCGCGGAGCAAGATTCTCCGGAAGTACCTCGTCAGCCAGAGGACCGTGGCCCACATCGGCTTGGATCGGCCGCGTCGCCTGCGCGACGGTCGAGGTTCGCCGTCGCAGAGCCCGCTGGGTCGAAGTCTAGATCCTCGACATCCCGTTCGACGGCCAGCAGGAGCTGGCCATCGTTGAGGACTTGCGAATGGGTCGTACCGTCCGCTAGACGCCTCCACGAAGTACTCCAAAGCATGTGAGCGGGGCGCGGACCTCGTGATTATCGATCGCCCGTGCGCTGCCGAGAGGAGACAGCGACACTT
>JBDKTH010000466.1:0-10369 GCA_039680305.1 Thermoguttaceae bacterium
ACGCCCAGCTACACGCTCACCGTGAAGGTCACCGACAGCGGCAACCCGGCAAAGTCGGACGAAGCGACGATCACGGTCACGGTGAGCGACGTCAACGAAGCGCCCGTCATGACGGACAAGACGTTCAGCCTGCCCGAAAACAGTGAGATCGACACGCTCGTGGGAACGATGGAGGTCTCCGATCCGGACGTCGCCCAGCAGTTCACCTATTCGATTATCGCGGGCGACACGGCCGGGGTGTTTGCGATCAACAGCAGCGGCCAGTTGACCCTGGCCAACCCCTCGCTGCTGGACAGCGATGCAACGCCCAGCTACACGCTCACCGTGAAGGTCACCGACAGTGGTAACCCGGCGAAGTCGGACGAAGCGACGATCACGGTCAACCTGCAGGCCGTTGACGCGGCGTTTGCCGAAGAGAGTTCGTGGTAAGCGCAAGCCTTGAGCGAACGCTCGAGCGTCGGGAGAATGCGAAACGGCGAGCGGGAGGTTGCATGCCTTCCGCTCGCCGTGTTTCGTGTGTGACAGGCCCCGTCGCGCCGGTCGGAACTAGAAGTTGTACTCGAAGCCCACGTTCAGGCCCTGAGCCCAGAAGTCGGTGGTCTTGAAGGAAGCGGCGGGCTGCTGGGCCCCGGTGGGCAACTGGCCCGCCGTGGCCGGCAGGTTCACGTTGACGTCGATCTGGTCGCCCGCCCGGACCACTTTGCTCCAGTAGATGAAGCTGTAGCCGACCGTGGCTCGCAGGTGGCGGGTGACGTCGTACCCGAGCGTCAGCCCCAACTCGGGTATCACCGTGAAGTTGTCTCGCTGGTACTGGCCGATGTTCGTCGCTTGGGTAAGCAGACCGCCGGGAGTCGTGGTGGTGATCCCGTTGTAAGTCATGTTGGTGTGGCCAGCGATCCCGACTTCACTGCGAGTGTTGCCCAACGCCAACTTCGTCAACAGTTCGAGGGACCAGTTGTTGTAACGTGCTTCGTTGACAAAGCCGATCTCGAACCCATGGAACGTGTTGTTCCCCTCGAACCAGTCGAACTGGTCGATCTGCGTGCCGGTGGGCTCAATCGCGCTTTGGCCGGTCCGCACCCGATGGTCGGAGATCGACAACTCGTCGCGCAACTGGGCATAGCGATAACCGATCAGGAAGTTCATCCCGCTGGTGCAATCGTCGAACACACGCCGCCGCACAAGGGCTTCCAGAGAGGAGAACTGGCTCTTCGCTGAAATGCTGACCGATCCTTGCAGTTGGTTGGGCTGAGCCAGCAGCCAGGAGCTCTGCACCCCATCGCCACTGTCGAAGAACGGCCGTGCCAAAATCGAGGTCGACGTGAGCCCCGATTCGAATACATCCGTACTGTCGCCAAGGTAGATGTACGTCACCTCCAGGCCGGCGTCGTGGCACGGATCCATCCAGGAACCGAGGGTGAAGCGACCTCCCGAGCGTGTGCTATTGTTGAGACGCTCATTGCCGAAAAGGGTGCTCGTTGTCGGCTGGCCGAGAATGCCAGCGTCGGCCGAATTCGTGCTGGTGGTTACCAAGGAAGGAACCGTGGGACCGTTAAGCCCCCACAGAAGATACTCTCCCCGGAACCAGACCCGGTCGCGCAAAGACCGGAACATCGGGTAGCAGTCGCCGCCGTAGCAGTCGCCAGCCTCCCAGCAGGACATGCCTCCGCCACAGTCCCCTGCCGGACCGCACGTGTCGCAGCCGCCTCCCGGAATCGCCGCACCAGGGACCGCGCCGACAGGGACGCCTGGCGCGACCTCTTCATAGGAACCGGCGGGGATCGGTTGCCCCGCAACCGCAGGTTGCGTTCTGAACGAGGCCGGCGCAGATGCGGCCCCTTGCGCAACAGGGACTGAGCGGACTACGGCTCCGGCTTGCCCCTCCCCTGCGTAATCGGACACATAGGACGCCAGCGTGGCCGTCCCACGAACCGGTGCTGACGCCCGGGTTGAGGGCGACCGTCGGCTCGATGTGGTCTGCGCCTCTGTTTGCGAGGTGACAGACGCTATGCCAATCAGCCAGATGGCCGCGCTAATCGTGAGGATAGCCTTGCGGCGGAATCTGAACCGAGACGGCACGGCCGAGACATAGATGGGTGTTGTCATGGGTTTCAATCGTGTGCAAGCTCCCCCCTGCACAGCGGCCAATCGCCGAGAAGAAGTACGGCAGTCTCCTTATCGACTGCGGGTTGTAATGACCTTGACGATTTTTCCAAGAATACTGGTTAGGCGGGATGGGTAGTTAATGTCGTCCGGCGGCAATCGATGGCGCGGTTGATCGCCCATGGTCGCTAACGTCGTAACTATTTATTTTGCTTACCTTTCGAGAGGCGAGCAGCAGCCAAAGGGAGCCAAAAGTGATGCCATCGCGGTGTACAATGGTAGACAAAATACCACTAGTGGTGGGGATGCGAAGAGTGGCCGCCGGCGAGCTCCTTGATTGCGCATCCGTTGGGAAGGAATGCGGGCTAGACTTGTCAGAGTGTCTGGTTACCGCGAATGCGTGTTTTGTGCTGAGTCTGTGGGTGCCATTCCATGGTGATGTCAATCGCCGTGTACGTGCCCTAGCCCGGAGTTGTCACGGTGGTTCTGTATATCCTGGCGGTCGCCATCCTGAACCTGACGATTGGGTTTGCCGTCGCGGTGTACCTGGCCCGGCGCTACGAGGAGTTGATGGCTCCTCTGGACGATTTTCCTCTCCTGGTAACGCCTCCCATCCAGAGTGAGTCTGCCAGTGAGGCCCCTGCAGAGAACAGCGAATCGCCCCCTACGCAAGTTGCGGAGGAGGAGTCCGCAGGGGCGTCCTCCGTCTCCTCAGAGAACGACTCGATCGCGAAGCTGGCCCCTGAGAAGAACCAAGGGGAGGTCGCGACGCCGTCCGAGCGAGAGACGACTCCTCGCGAAACGTCCGTAGATGACTTCAGGGATCAGGCCGAGAAGTATCATGAAATGCTGGCCGGATTCGACGACCGTTTGCGAAACCTCACTCAGACGGCTGACAGGGAGGATGTCAGCTCGTGCATGACCTCGCTCCGTCAAGCGAACCAGGATTATTTGGGGGCACGCGACCGTGTCTGCGGGATCTTTGAACAACTCCACCGCGAACGGCAGGAACTCCAGCAGGTTTGCAGCAATGTCGAAGCGGTCGTGGAACAGCAGACCCGACAACTTGTCCTGACCAACGAGGCGATCGACGGCTTTGATTTCGAGGCCGATCTCAAGGAAGGGTGCCGCCATATCGCCGGGGAGACAGGCAAACTGCTGGAGATCAACGATCACCTGCGGGATACTCTCAACGAGGTCTTGGTGGCGGTTGCCCGCGACGAAAAATGGCTCGAAACCGTCGAGGATTCCAAGCGGACCGATCCACTCACTGGCCTGGCCAACCGTACCGGACTGGAGGCGGCGCTCGCCCAATGGTGGGAAGCCGATCCTCAACGCCTGCGACAATTGACCGCGGCCATGATCGATCTGGACCATTTTACCGAGATCAACCAACGGCACGGCCACAAGGTCGGCAATCAAGTCCTGTGCGCATTGTCGAAACTGTTGACCGCCGAAAGTCAGGAGTTCACCGTGGCTTCTCGCTACGCCGGACAACGATTTCTGTTGCTGTTCGGCGATGTCGACGTCCGGTTCACCACGAATCTCATCGAACGTATTCGACAATTGGTCGAATTGGCCCACTTGCGGCACGGCGAGGAGGATATTCGCCTGACAATCAGCTGTGCGGTCACGGAGGCCCGGCCCGACGATTCGTCAACGACCCTCTATGGCCGCATCGAACAGACGCTTCAGGAGGCCAAACGCTACGGTCGCAATCGCACCTTCCTCCATGAAGGGAAGTACCCCACGCCCGTCGTTCCTCCGAACTTCACCCTCGAGGAAAGGGACATTGCTATCTAGAGGAGCTTGATGAGCGTCCCTTCAGCACTGGACAACCTGGTGATGGGCAACGGCCTTCCATCGAACGTCCTCTGGCAGAGGCAAACGGCGTCAGAGGGTGGGCAAGGCCTGACGGAGCTTGGACTCCCGTTGGCACCGCCGGCTTGGTAGGGCTGGGGTCGTTCGGTGGGGCGATGCAAGTCGTTACGGCCAAAGAGATACCGGCGATAATGCCCCTTCCAGCTCGCAAGCGCGGGGGCGCTTGGTCGATTTCTCCTTAGGCACCAGGAATTTGCGTGAC
This sequence comes from Thermoguttaceae bacterium, assembly GCA_039680305.1. Classification (GTDB taxonomy): domain Bacteria; phylum Planctomycetota; class Planctomycetia; order Pirellulales; family Thermoguttaceae; genus JBDKTH01. The sequence goes on from JBDKTH010000466.1 coordinate 4,187, forward strand.
AGAGGCAAAATCGGCGGGTTATAATAGACGTTCTGGGGGAGGGGTGGCTGGCTCGTCTGCCAGCCGCAAGAGCCCAAGATCGTCTTGGAGGAGAGGAATCGTGTCAACTCCCGGTGGTGATAAGCCTGATTTTCCCAATTTCGACGACTTTGATCTGCCGACTGAGGGATTTAGCCCAGCGGACGATGCCGCGCCATCGGATCTTCCCGACCTTCCCGATCTGACTGGCGATAGTCAGATCTCGTCCAGTGGACTATTGGAAGAGGCTGTGCCAACCGACTTGTCCGCGGAAGAAGCTCCGTTGACGTCAGGTGAATCGGTGGAAGATGCTGCCGCCGCATCGGCGATCGGATTGCCGTCCTTCACGGCGTCCGAAGAGACCGCAGCCGGCGAAGCCGAGGACTCCAAGAAGAACAAGAAGAAGTCCTCGAAGCCGAAGAAAGAGAAGAAAGCGGGGGACGCGGACCGGGAAGGCTTCTTCCAGCGTCTTGGGAAGACCAGCCCTTATGTTGTGATGCTGGGCTTGTCGTTCGTGGTCCTCGTAATCGCCGTCACCTGCCTGGTCATGGAACTCGCCAGCTTCAACTATGACGTTAAGGCTAAAGAGGCTAAGCAGCAAGCGGCCGTAACCTCGCCGCTTCACTCACCGCCCAGGACGACAACGGCCGTTTGACCCCGCATGGTCCAGTTGACGGTCAAAGCTGTACGTCGTGCCGACTCGATCGGATCGCCCGCGATGACCCGTACCGGACAATTCGGGTCTGGATGCCGATAGTTGAGTGTGGCCGGGATGCGTCCATCGCCGACGGCCAAGACACTGGCCGCCATCTCCACGGCGCCGCCAGCGGCCGCTAGATTCCCAAAGAGGCTTTTCGGTGCCGTCACCGGCACGTCCGGCATGCAAGCATGGAGCACGCGTGCTTCAAGCTCGTCTTCCGGGACCGTGCCGACTCCGTGGGCATTGACGTGGCCAATCTGTTCCGGCGGCAACCCCGCTTCAGCCAGGGCGGCAGAGATGGCCCGTTTCAGGCCAGTGCCTCCCAATGGCCGACCGTTGCGCGGCTCGCATGTGGAGGCGAAACCAAGGATTCGGGCCAGAGGCATTGCCCCGCGAGCTTCTGCATGTCGACGGCTTTCCAGGACGAACACGCCGGCGCCTTCGCCACAAACCTCGCCATCGCGGTGAGCGTCGAAAGGTCGCGCGGCCTCGGTCGGATCCCCCTGACGACGTGACAACTGCCGGATGGCACAGTGGCAGGACCAATCAAACGGGGTCATCTGCGAACTGGCCCCGCCAGCGAGCATCACATCGGCCACACCTCGCTGGATCACCCGGGCCGCTTCCATCACGGCCAGCAGACCAGAGGTGTCGGCGTGATGGATGGTGTTGTTCGGGCCTCGCGCATCATGCGCGATCGAGACGTGCGAGGCGATCATGTTGGGGAGCACCTTGAGGAAGCCCAAGGGATAGGCGGCCGCCATCCCCGCCGTCGGCCATTGCTTGAAATCAAACACCCCGTCGGCGATGCACACCCGATACGGCGATTCACTATCCTCAACGGGATTGCAGATGCGATCGGCCCCCAGAATCACGCCGAACCGTTCCGGATCGATCGCGCCGTCTTCGATGCCCGCATCTCGGCCGGCCAACACCGAGGCGGCGATGCCCAGTTGGGCATCCCGGGACATCACCTTAAGACTCTTGCGTTGCTTGACATAGGCCCGCGGGTCAAAATCCTTGACCTCGGCGGCGATCTGAATTGGCAACCCTTCCGGGTTAAACGACCGGATGATCCCCACGCCACTTCGTCCTGCACAAAGTGCATCCCAGAACAGCTGTTTACCAATGCCAACGGGGCTGACCACTCCGATGCCAGTGATCACGACTTCTACGGGGGGCATTGATAGACCTTCAACCGGGGAGTAAAGACGAACCGAACCCTGCCTCCAACCACTATCGAACCGCTTCCATGGCAAATCTTAGCTAGCCCAAGAAGTAATAGGAGGGAGCTAGCCTTAAGGGTTTCCTACCCTTCCTGATTCTCCTCCAGGGGCTAACGTTTCGCAAGGGTTCAAATCGCCAAGTGTGGTCGCTGCCCCCCCTTAAAGGAGAGGAGCGAAGCTTGCAGGCCAAGCATGCCTTGGGTTTGGATGAAGCGAAGGGGGCAATCGGGAGCCTGTTTGTCAGCGTCAGCTACTTATATTTTACCGCCCTCGGTTGAGTCGGCTGCGCTGGTTGAGATAATCGACGAAAACTTGCCCCATATCTTGGCTCGTGTCGACGACGACACGTTCGATCCGGTTGCGCTGGCAAAGCTCCTCAAGTTGAGCGTTGAACTGACCAAAGGCCTGCAGGTACGCCCGACGAAGCTCCTCGGGCTGGGTGATCAACTCCTCTGGCATTTCGATGCCCACAAACTTGACCATGCCGTCAAATTCAAAGGCCAACTCGTCGTGATGCAGGATCTGGAAAAGAACCACTTCATGGCGATGGTATCGCATGCGTTGCAACGAGGCTTCGAACGACTCGAGATTCGTAAAAAAATCGCTCAAGATGATCACGATTTCGCGACGTCGCATCCGGCCCGTCAATTCGCTCAAACACTCGGCCATCTGGGTCTTGTGGACCGGTTCGGTCTGGTCAAGATGCTCGGTCATGCGCACGATTTGGGCCATCGAGTTGCTCGGCGGGATAAAGCCGCGGATGGCCTCGTCAAAAGTGGCCAGCGACACCTTGTCGCTCTGCTGGATGATGGCGTGGGCCAGCGTGGCAACCATCTGTGAAGCGTAGCGGAGCTTCTGCTGGGCATCTTCCCCATAGCGCATCGAGGCGCTAGTGTCGAGCACGAGATGGCAGACGAAGTTAGTCTCCATCTCGTACTGTTTGATGAAGAAACGGTCTCGGGAGTAGTAGACTCGCCAGTCGATATGCTTAGGATCGTCTCCCCAGACATATTCGCGATGCCCGGCGAATTCAACGGCGAAGCCCGACAGGGGCGATTTGTGCGCGCCGGCCAGGTTTCCCTGCACCAGCCCGCGCGGTTCGATCCGGCGGTTCGCGATGCGGCTAAGCACCTCGGGATTGAGATAGCGGGATAGTACGCTCTTGGCCACGGGCCGGTCACCTTTCGCTGGAACGGTTGCGGGGCTCTCTTCTCGTCACCGCCCTATTTTTCCTCGGGCTTCTCGTACTTGCGGTCAGCGGGGACCGCCTCCATGAGCATTTCCACCAGGCGGTCGCTGGTCAGGGCATTGGCCTGAGCGGCGTAATTGCCGGCGATGCGGTGCCGGAGCGCCGGTTTGGCGATCGCCTGAACATCGCCGACCGTGGCGTGGTAGCGGCCGTGGAGGATCGCCCGGGCCTTGGCGCACGTCACCAGGGTCAACACGCCACGGGGGCCGGCGCCCCAGGCCACCCAGCGATCGACGAACTCGGGCGCCTCCTGGGAAGCTGGTCGCGAGGCGCGGACGAGCATCCAGGCATAGCCGAGCACCTGATCGCTGACGGGCACCCGGATCACCAACTGCTGGTAGCGGAGAATGTCCTCCGCCGACATCAACGGCTGGATCTTACCCACTTGGCCGGTCGTGATCCGCCGGGCGATCTCCCATTCCTCGGTCGCCGTGGGGTAGTCCACTTTGATATAGAGCAGAAAGCGGTCAAGCTGGGCTTCGGGCAGCGGATAGGTGCCTTCCTGCTCCAACGGGTTTTGCGTGGCCAACACGAAGAACGGTTCGGGAAGCTGGTGGACGTTGCCTCCGGCGCTGATCTGCCGTTCCTGCATTGCTTCGAGCATTGCGGCCTGGGTCTTGGGCGGCGTGCGGTTGATCTCGTCGGCCAGGAGCAGATTGGCGAAGACCGGTCCGGGCAAGAACTTGTATTGGCGCTCCCGGGTGGCGGGATCCTCCTGGATGATCTCGGTGCCAGTGACGTCGCTCGGCATCAAGTCGGGCGTGAACTGGATCCGCTTGAAGCTCAGATGGGTCGCCTCGGCCAGCGAACTGACCAGAAGGGTCTTGGCCAATCCGGGCACACCTTCCAACAAGGCGTGGCCGCGGGCGTAGATGGCGATCAGCACCTGCTCGATCACTCGGTCCTGGCCGATGATCACTTTAGAGAGCTCTTGCCGGAGTCGATCGTACGACTCTTTGCACCGCTTCACGGCGGCCACGTCATCCGGCGGGAGTTGTTCGTTCGTCATGGGGAGCCTCGTTGGGTGAGTATCAATCGATATTCTTGAAGTATCGTTCGAGTTTGTCTTCATAGCCTCGCGGGGGACGACGTTCCGCGCTGGCTCGGATCGCCCCTCTCAGTTCCGGAGGCAGATTCATAATCCAAGGTTCTTCGGTCGCTCGCCGCTCCTCGGGCTTGCCTTCGCTTGACACGCCCACTCCCTGCGGTGATGGATTAAGCCCCGTTTTCCCTTGGGAACCAGGGACGTTGGGCGGCGAATCAAGCTGCTGGTCCAAGGGCCCGCCCGGCTGGTTCTGTGCGGCCTGCATCTGTGGGGGCGCCATCGGATCGGTCTTCGTGGCCGGTTGCTGGGCGGCCTCTTGTGCCAGTTGCTCCATCGCTTGTTTCAACTGCTCGGAAGCCTGCGCAAGCAGGTTCCCGGTCGCCTGCTGCGACGTTGCGGCCTCCTCGGCTTTATCTTGGGCGGTCTGTTGTTGGGCTTGCCCCGAGGCTTCCTCGGCCCTCTCGAGGGTTTCAGCCGCCTCTGGAGCGTCGGGTTGGGCCAAGGTCTGTGCTTCGGCAACGGCCTGGCCGACCCGCTGCTGGGCCTCTGGATTGGGGACTCCCTTGGGGGCCTCGGCCGCACGCTGGGCCTCGGCGGAAACCATCTCGCGAGCCTGCTCCAGCGTCTGACGCGTCTCTTTCTGGGCAGTCTGGGCTTCGGCCGGCTTGGCCTCCGCGAGATCCTTGGCAGCCTCGCGGGCAGCCCGTTCCGCCTGGGCCAGCGTTTGGGCCAAAGGCGAGGGCTGCGACTGTGGCTCGTTGGCTTTCTGCGGTTGGGATTGGGACGGATTCTGCGATGGTTGTTGGCCGACTTCCGCCACACGCTTCGCCAGATCTCCGGCCAGCTTGGCGACCTCCTGTTGTTTGGAAACCGCCTCGGACGGTCGTTGGCCACTCTCATCGGAAGGCTTGGCGGCCCGGTCGGCCTGATCCTGAAGCTTCAAGGCCCGTTCGAGGTCGCGAGCCAACTCCATGGCCCGTGCGACCTCGGGCCGGCCAGCGGCTCGCTCCTGTTCTGCGGTCGCCTCACGGACCTTCTCTTCGGCCTGTGCCAAACGCTGAAGGCGTTGACCGATCGCCTGTTCAGCCGTTTGGCGTTCTTCTGGAGTTCTCCCCTGCTGTGGAGCGGCCAGCTCGGCCAGTTGGTTGGCCGCACGGGCCATTTCTTTGCGCACTTCGGAGGCGGCCCGATCGAGTTGTTTGGCGGCCTGCTCAGCCTGCCCGGCGGCCTGTTCCGCGGCCGGTTTCGAGGCCTCGCCCGGGTTCTGTTGGGCTGCCTGAAGTTGCTTGCCGGCCGCGGCGATCGGCTCCGACGCTTTTGCCAGTTCGTTAGCGGCCTCGGGAGCGGTCGGACGAAGGGCTTCGTCCGTCTTGGTCACCGATTCCTGAACGTCCGTCTGCTCTTGAGCAAGTCTCTTGGCCTTGTCCGTCGACAGCCCCTTCTCCTTGGCCGCCTGCTGGGCCTCTTGGGCGACGTTCCGTTCGGCCGCCGCCGCACGGTCCAACTCCTCGGCCGCACGAGCCAACTCGTCAACCTTGGCGGCCAACTGCTGCCGCTGGGCGTCGGCCAGAGCTCGATCCGTCTCGGCGATTGCCTGTTGGATCGCCTGCTTCGCGTCATCGGCTGCCTCCGCACGCTTCTCCGCAGCGGCATCCATCTGGGCGGCCGCCTTTTGGGCCGCCTGTTCCGCTTGGGCGACACTCGTAGCGACCTTTTCCGGAAGCTCGCGGTCCTTGGGCACCGCCTTGAGATCCTGAGCTACCTGGTTTTCTTGTCGCTTCGCCTCAGCAGGGTTGTTCTTGGCCGCCGCGGCGGCGGCCTCCTGCTTCTGTTCGATTCCCTCAAGATCGGCCTTGGTTTTCGCCAGATCCTCGATCTGCCGACTTGGTTCGGTCGCCAGTTTCGAATCCTCAGCAGGCGTCTTCTCCTGTTTCTGTTCGACTTC
>JBDKTH010000462.1:0-5193 GCA_039680305.1 Thermoguttaceae bacterium
CCGAGCGGGCCGAAAGTCTGGCGACCGCCGGCCGCCTCGTGGCTCGGCTGGGGAACGAGGCGGCGGGGCGAGAGCTCGTCGAAGAGGCCGCGGCGATGGTCGACCGGATGGGCTCCGGCGAGAGCCAGCAGCGAGCCCGCACGCAGGTCGCCAAGAATCTGGCCCCCTTCGATCCCGAGCGAGCCGCAAAACTACTCGGTCCGATTGCCGACAAGAACCGGCGGGAGCGATACCTCATGGACGTTGCCGTAGCGATCGCTCCGCGGGATCTCGCCAAGGCGAAGGAGATACTCAAGGAGATTTCGCCCTGGTATGCCAATGGGGCAATCACGCCGATCGCCTACGAAGTGGCTCAGACTCGCCCCGACGAGGCCCTGCGCATCCTCGACGAGCTTTGTGGCCAATCGGCCTCCTACAGAGACGGCGAGAGGACGAAGGCCGAAGCCCTGGGCTGGGTCGCCGTGGCCATTGCTCCCCGTGATTCGAAGCGGGCGTGGGCGCTGATCGACCAGGCGATGGAGCTTTGCCTGGAGCCGTCCAGGAACGGCGATTTCGGAGGCGGCCGCGGCGGACGCCCCACCCGCGCGGCCGTGCTCGCCCTCCAGGCCCAGCAGACCGGCTATCCCGACCTGGAGAGCGTGGTCCACCGCGTGCTCGCCTCACGCATGACCACCAAGGACAGCCACTCGCCAACCTCGGTGGCTGAATCGCATGTGATGATGGCGATGATCCTGGCGATGGTCGATCCGGCGACCGCCAAGGAGGTCCTTCAGTCGCTGGAGCCTCAATTGGCCGCGATCGGCAGCGGAGGGACCGGCATCGGACGCGACGAGTGGTTCAAAGCCTGGGCCCTGGCCGATCCACGAGGCGTTCCCGAACGGGTCCGCCAGGGGCTGGCCGCAAAGGCGGACCAACCGGACCGCGATCAGATCTTGCGGGGAGTCGTCGAGATAGTGGAACTCCTGACCATTCCGCCCGGCGAGCGGTTGAAGGAATTGGTCCGGTGGACGGGAATCTGGATCCCCGGGGAGGAGCGATAGCCGATGAACACCGCACTGGTTGGCCTGTTGGCCCTGTGGCTCGGCGCGGACGCCGCCCCGGTGGCCTTTGAGTTTCACGATGCGGCGGTCCACCAGGGGCAGCCGATGGTCCATTACCGGCCGATCGAGTTTCGCGAGGAACCGGTCCAGCCGCTTGCCGGCGACTACTCGCCCACGCCCGGGGCTCTCTACGGCCAGTTGCCGGTCGGTCCGAAGCCCGAGACGGCGATTGCGGTCGTTTGGCTGCCGAAGGCGATAGAGGGACCGACCCTCTGGCTCGACGCCAACGGCGACGGGCGACTGGTGGCGAGCGAACGCCATGTCATGTCGGCCAAGGGACTCGAGCTTTCCGCGCCGATCAAGGTCCGGGTCGAGCCGGAGGTGAAGCAAGTCGAGCGTGCCTTCGTCTTGCGCCGCCCGACCTTCGGCACCGGACTTCGCTACGCGGTCCGCGGCTACGCAACGGGCCGCCTGAAACTCGGAGGCGAGGAGCACCCGGTGCTGCTGGTGGACGGCAACGCCGACGGTTGCCTCGATTCGGTCGGCAAGGATCGGGTATGGATCGACCTGAACGAGGACGGCCGTTTCGAGGGCCTCACCGAGCAGTTCTCCTTGGGCAAACCGCTCACCAAGGCGGGCCAGGTCTACGTGATCCGGAGCGATCCGCTGGCCGCCGCCGTCACGGTCAACCTCCGCCTGGCCGGCGAGGGCAAACTGCGGTTGACGCTGCCGGCCGGTCGCAAGGCGGCCAAATTTTCCGCCGAACTGATCAGCGATCTCGGAGAACTGGTGACCGTGGAGAAGCTCGACGAGGCGGTTCCGGTGCCGCACGGCCAGTACCGCGTCTCGTGGTTGAAGTTCCAACTGGGCGGTGAGGATGGCCAACCGTGGCACTATACCTTCAACAGCCATCGGCACAAGTACTTTGCCGTGTCGCTGGGCCAGGAGGCAACCATTCCCCTGTTGGGAAAGGTCGTCATGCAGGTCAACTGTGATTTGAAGCAGGGGAAAGCCCGGCCCAGCGAGACGATCACGGCAAGGCTTGAGGTCGTCGCCGAGGACGCGGGGCTGCCCCTGACTTCCTGCACCCGAGGCGGAGAGGAACGGCAGAATGCGGCGGAGAGTTCGGCGGAAATCCTGCTCAAGTCTACTGACGGCAAGTTGGTGAGCCGGGGAATGAGCGGCTTCTCGTGAGGCGGTCTCTGTTCGCACTCGTGGCGAGTGCCCAGCGATGCCCAAGGGAAGCACACGCTTCAGGTAACCATGGACACCGGCCCCCTGGCGGGGAAAGTGGTCGGCCGCTCGACGGTCGAGGTGGGCCGAGACTAACGATTCGTCTGCGGCAGCATGAGGACGGTGCATGGATTGGCGGCGGAAGTGGATGATGCTTGCCGCGTGCGCCTGGTTCGTCTGTCTTGTGGGGACCGGGGCGCACGGCGAAGAAACGGCGGCGTCGGCCCGAGGCGACTGGCCGCGATTCCACGGCCCACGTGGCGACAACCTTTGCCGGGAAACCGGGCTTTTGAGCGCGTGGCCGGAAGGCGGCCCAAAACTCCTATGGACGGCCCGGGGGATCGGCGAGGGCTACGGCAGCATCGCGATCGCGAAGGGACGGATCTATGTGTCCGGCAGCCTCCGCGACCAGACCGTGATTACGGCCCTGGATCTCGAGGGGAATATCTGCTGGAAGGCCTCCGGAGGCGATGCCTGGACCGGCGCGTATCCCGGCACGCGGGGAACGCCGACCGTCGACGGAGATCGCGTCTATCACGAAAGCCCCTTGGGCCAGGTCGTCTGTCTTGAGGCCCAAAGCGGACGGCAATGCTGGACGCTCAACCTCCTGGAGGAGTTCGATGCAAAGAACCTCACCTGGGGGCTGGCGGAATCACTCCTCGTCGACGGCCAACGGCTCATCTGTTGCCCCGGCGGCGAGCACACAAGCATGGTCGCCCTGGATAAGACCAGCGGCCAGGTCATCTGGACGGCCGACTCTGTCGGCAGCCGAGCCGGCTATGCCACGCCCGTCCTGGTCACCCACCAAGGGCTGCGGATCGTTCTGACGATGACGGAAAACGCCCTGATCGGCGTGAATGCCGAGAGCGGTCAGCTGCTCTTCCGTCATCCCCACGAGACCCGCTACGGCGCCAACGTCACGTCGCCGCTGTTTTGCGATGGCTGGATCTTCATCACTTCCGGCTATCGCTCCGGTTCCGAGATGCTCAGGCTTGCGGTGGACGGGACGAAGGCCTCGGTCGAACGGGTCTGGGAGTCGGCCGATCTCGACAATCTTCATGGCGGGGTGATCCTTCTGGACGGCTGCATCTACGGCGCGGCCCATCAAGCCGCCGGCCGTCGGCAAACGCCCTGGATCTGCCTCGACTGGAAAACCGGCAAAACAAAGCACGTCGCCCGTGGCGTGGGGGTGGGGACGCTCACCGGTGCCGATGGCATGCTCTACACGCTCGGCGAGGACGGCGAAGTGTCGCTGGTCCGCCCCGGGCCGGACGGTTACCACACGGTGAGCACGTTCCGGCTCCCTCGGCACGATCAAGGGCCCGCCTGGGCGCATCCGGTGGTCTGCGGCGGTCGGCTCTACATCCGGCGGGGCGAGGTGCTGTACGCATACGCGATTGAGGGCAGGGAGTTGCGGGCACGCTGAACCCCTTGTGCAGACACGGCTTAGCGCGAAGTGGCCGGTCGGCGAGTCTCGGGGGGAAAACATAAGAACATCCGCCGGGGCGTTGCATTGGCGGAGGGCTCGGAAGTAGAATGAGAACCAGTGGTTGCTGTGGGGGGCTGCAGGTAACCATTCTTGTCACGTCGCTATCCGATCAGCTTATCTACGTTGGGCAGGTGAGACTTTCACCCGGCGAACTCGCGTTGGGAGGTAACATCATGGTACGGGGGTACGTATTCCCGCTGGTTCTTGTGGTGGCGCTTTGCAGTTCGGGCGTGGGCGAGGAAGCCCGGCGTCCCGAGCCCGTCGCTCCGGCCGCGACACGCGACACGAAGCAACCGTCGGCCAAGCCACGGCCGACCGACGCCAGACAACCGGGCACCAAAGAACCGAATGCCGCGCGGCCGTTGCGTCAGGAGCACCTCATCTACCTGCCGTTCAAGAACCTCCGCGACGTCTTCGAGGACGAGAAGTCGTCGATCGTGCTGCCGTACTCGCAGTTTCTCGAGATGTGGAACCGGCTCGTCACGCCCGAACTGCCGCCCAGCAAACCGCCGGTCAACGGCGTCATTACGCGAGCCGACTATGCGGGGGCCGTCAAGGGGGATCTGGTGCATCTGGAGGCGACGCTGGATGTCGAGGTGCTCAACGCCGAGTGGGCCCAGTTGCCGGTGGCCTTCGGCGAGGCGGCGATCGGATCGGCGAGGACCAAAGACGAGACCCTGTTGTTGCGAGGCGTCGGGGAGGGGCGATACGAACTGCTGGTCCGCGGCAAGGGGAAGCACCAGTTCAAGCTCAGCCTGGTGATCGGAGTCAAATCGGCGACCGAGGGGCGGAGCTTCACGGTCGAGTGTCCGGCCGTGGGCGTCAGCAACCTGGAGCTGGAGGTGCCCGAGAAGGACTTGGCCGTCCAGGTCACGCCGCGGCGTACGTCGGAGCTGCAGTCGGAGAAGGACGTGACGCGGATCCGTGCGGTCCTGGGCTCGACCAACCAGTTCACGGTGAGCTGGCAGCCCAAGTCGGGCCGCACCGACCAGGCGGCCGGTCTGGCAAACGTGACCGACACGATCGCCGTCGATGTGGGCGACGGGGTCGTCCACACGCATGCGGTGTTCGACTATCAGATCCTGCGAGGATCGCTCGGCGAACTGGCGGTGGACGTGCCGACCGATCAGCGTCTCTTGGATGTCCAGGTGCCCGGTTTGCGCGACTGGCAGACGGCGACGGTCGACGATCGCCAGCGTGTCACGGTGCGGTTGCACGCTCCGGCCACGGAGAAGGTTCGCCTGGAGCTGCATACGGAATCGCCGCTGGCGAAAGAGGCGTTCCCGGTGGGGCAGGTGCGTGCGGTCGGCGCGGCCCGGGAAAGCGGGATCCTGGCCGTGCGCGGCAACGAGGACGTGGGCCTGGAATTCGTGGAGCGCGAGTCGATCACGCGGATCGATGCGGCCGACGTCCCCGAGTCGGTGCGCAAGC
>JBDKTH010000223.1:0-12112 GCA_039680305.1 Thermoguttaceae bacterium
GTTCGCATGGCTAGCTGCTTCCCGTATGTTGGACGGATAGAATCAAGCATGGTGTGCTGCGGCCCCTTTTGGACGATTCTAACCTGACGACCCTTGTTTTCGAAAGCCCTGGCGCATGACCGGAGCCACGACACTGACCGACACGCTCAAACAGGAGGCCCAGGGTCTGGGATTCGACCTGGTAGGGGCCTGTCCGGCTGCTCCCCCGCCGCGACTGGAGCAGTTTCGACTGTGGCTGGAGGCCGGATACGCCGGCGAGATGCGCTATCTGGCCGACCGTGCCGAGGCCTACGAGCACCCACGACACGTTCTGGACGGGGTGCGCAGCATCCTCATGCTCGCCACTTGCTACCAGACGCAATCGCCCGCGATCCCTACAGCAGGGCAGGGGAGGGTCTCGCGTTACGCCTGGGGCGAGGACTATCACGACCTGATCCATGAGCGATTGGGCCAGCTGATCGACGTCCATCGCCGCTTGGCGCCGCAGGCCAGCGTGCGTGGCGTCGTCGATACCGCGCCGCTCTTAGAGCGGGAGTTTGCCCAATTGGCCGGCTTGGGCTGGATCGGCACAAACACGCTCCTGCTCAACAAGCGGTTGGGCAGCTGGTTCTTCCTGGCAGCCTTGCTCTCCAGCGAGGAACTCGTCTACGACGAACCGCTGGTGGGCGGCCACTGCGGCACGTGCCGGGCCTGCCTCGATGCCTGTCCCACCGGCGCCCTGGTGGCCCCCTACCAATTGGACGCCCGGCGCTGCATCAGCTACCTGACGATCGAGTTGAAGGACCAGATCCCGGCCGAGCTTCGCGTCGCCCAAGGCGATTGGATCTTCGGCTGCGACATCTGCCAAGAGGTCTGCCCCTGGAATCGCCGCGCACCGAAGACCGAACGAGAGGCGTTTGAACCGCGAGCGGGAAGCAATCCGATCGATCTGGTCGAACTGTTTTCGCTCGACGACGATGCCTTTCGCCGCCACTTCCGCCACACGCCCCTGTGGCGTCCGCGGCGTCGGGGTCTGTTGCGCAACGCGGCGATCGCCCTGGGCAACCGGCCGACCGACGCGGCGGTCGACGCGCTCACGAGCGGCCTCAACGACGCCGAACCGCTGGTCCGCGCCGCGTGTGCCTGGGCCCTTGGCCGCTATGATCTGGCGAAGGCGAAAGCCGCCCTCCGCGACCGACTCGCACGCGAAGCGGACCGGCAGGTCTTGGCCGAAATCGCCGCTGCCCTTGGCGAAGCAGGGATGGCCGAACAGCAGAACAGCCGCTGACGAGTGTCAGCGGCTGTTCCACGGGACGCGTCACCATCGTTCCCGCGCCCCGACCGCCGCTGGCGGTGGTGGGCGGTCAGGAGCGAGCGGGACGATGACGCCAGGTCAGCGGACCAACCAAACCGGAGAGTAGACGTAGTGGCTCGTGGTTCCGACGTTTACTGCGGGGATGCCGCCGCGAGCGATCACGCTGGCAGGCTGAATGATCACCCGCTTGCTGGAATTCTTGCCCGTCAACTTCACCTCCATGATGCGTACCCCGGCAAACTGCACGATCGTATAGGTGGCGTTGTTTCCTGGACCGCAGACGCTGTTGAAGATCGGGATGATGCGTCGGTTCCCCTTGATCGACTCCAGTTCATCCTTAACGCCTGCGCTGAGCCCGGTATCACCGTTGAGCGGCAGTTCGCCCGCCTCGTTGAACTCCAGCTTTCCACCGTGATGGGCCAGGTCGGCCGGGCTGATCCCATCGGTAATTTGCCGGGCGATGTCGGCGGTGCTGTTGTTCGAGCTGCCGATGTCCACGGTCCCGCGGTTGCCGGGCGAGCCGGTTCCTTGCGGATAGAGATTGACCTCGAGGACCCCGTCTGCTCCGGCAACCACCTGTTGGTGCTCGGCATCCCAGCTCCAATTGTCAGTCCCCACGCCTTGCATCAGGGCGTCCCAGGTCTCCTTGTCCAGGGCAAAGGGAAGAAGGTCCAGGTTCTTGTTGTCGGTCGGAGCCTGGAAGCCGTGAAAGTTGTTCAAGAACACGGCCGTGGCGCCGCCTTGCATGGGCACACTCTGGAATCCCAGCACCCGCGCGAAGAAGAACGGGACTTCCTCGTTCTGGTCGGCCGTCCGGCGGACGCGAACGCGGACGGCGTTGAAACGACGCGGATCGCTGTAGCTCCAGGGCGAACTGGGATCGCGGATGTTGTCGAGTTGTCCGATCTGCACGTCGCTGGTTCCGAGCGCAGGGGCTGCCCCGCCGACGGCATTGAGTCGGGTGTACAAGCCCGCCGCGGTCTGCGACTCACTCACCGAGGCTTGCGGCGTGCTATTCGGCGTCGATTGTCCATCCAGCAGTTCCCAGGCGGCAGACAACGCGGCCGCATCGGCCGACCGCTGAATCTCCGTGCTGACGATGTAGATATAACCGAGGTCGATCGAGAAGGCCAGCAGCCCGAAGAAACTGACCATCAAGAGCAGGGTCATGACCAGAACGTTGCCGGAACGGCGAGTGTGAGGAAATGTAGTACTCATCGGAATCGTTTCCTTAAGCAAACCTCTCAGGTCCACAGACGCGTCACGGCTGCGTCTGAACGGTGCGAGCCGTGGTATCGACCAGTTGCCGCCCATCGGCCGTGAAGTAACGGACCTGCCTGAGCACGAGCGACTGGACGCGATTGGCCGCAAACCCGACGCTGGAATTGCGGACCGAGACGTCAGGCTGGTAAGCATTGAGATTGGCGACCCCGGCGCTTACCACGGCCTGCAGATACCCCTGTCCGCCGAAATTTGCCCACGTCGAGGAACTGCCGTTGCGAACCTCGAAGACGACAGTGCTGCCGCTGACCGCCATGCATTGCGTCCAGATGATTCGTTCACCGGACGTGTTCAGCAAGGCCCCATTGGGCCCGCTGTGTGCGACAAGGGCCGTTTCGCCCCTCCAGACCTGAAGCTGCAGCCCACCGGGCTGATAGCTGGGGAGGCTCCGATGATTCAGTTCGAAGGCGGCGTAGAGGGAATCCATGTTCCCCCAAGGAGAGATCACACAGGTGATTTGCGGAGAATCGCTGTCCACGTCGGGAGTCGCCACCACCATCTCCCAGTCTTCTTCCACGCGGACAATCGTCGGCGTCTGTCCCCAAGCCATGTTCGACGCCAAGCAGAGAACGACTGTTGCCAGCAGCCACCGAAAGCGCCAAGCGCGCATACCGCGAGCGACACAACACATCACAATACCCTCCAGAGAAATGAGTCGAAGACGAGTTTCCTTCACCAGGGGAAGGAAGGAACGGCGGACCCAAGACGGAGGGTTGACAGGCGCTGGCGAGGGCGTCAACCGACAGCCCTGAGCCCCTACAACGTGTCTGCCCAATAGAAACGCTAGGTCGATTCGGCCTCGCCGTCAAATGATTCCGCAAGAGAACTTGGGGGGTAGCGCCCCGGCAGATCCTCCGCATACCACTGGCGAACCACATCGAGCCACTGCCCCGGCTTACGCACATGCACAAAAGCGTCACGAACCTGCTCAGCCTGCGGATGCAGGAGGGAGTACTTGATGCCGAATTTCCGCATCACCACGCCCACGCGCACCGGGCCATAGATCTGTTCGGCCAGAGTGTAATGCTCGACAATCACATCCCGCTGCTCGAACAGGCTGGGAGGGGGCGGAAGCGGACGCCCGGCGGCCAGGGCCCGCGCTTGCGCGAAGATCCACGGGTTGCCGATCGCGCCTCGGGCAACGGTCGTTCCGTCGACGCCGGTTTGGGCCATCATCGCGAAACAGTCGTGGGCCGAGAACAGGTCTCCGCTGCCGAGAATCGTTCGGGAGCCCGCATGCTGCTTCACCTGGCGGAGAAACTCCCACGAGCTGCGCCCTTCGTAGCGCTGCCGCACACTTCGGCCGTGAACGGTGATCGCCGCCACACCCCGTTGAAACGCGCCGTCGAAGATCGTGTAGAAATCGTCCAGGCTTTTTTGGCTGTCGTCCATGCCGCGGCGCATCTTCACGGTCAACGGAATCTGCGGCGGCAAGGTCTCGCGGACTCGAGCGAGGATCTCCAGGGCCGTTTTCGGTTGGCTGAGCAGATATCCGCCCCGGCACCTCCCCAGGACCTTCTTGACCGGGCAGCCGAAGTTGATGTCGATCCAGTCGAACCCTGCTTCCACCAGCTTCAGGGCAGCCGGCCCGAACACCTCCGGCTGGGCCCCCATCAACTGGGCGCCGACGGGATGCTCCTCGTCGCTCACGCGCAGGTAGCGTTTGGCCTTCCTCCCTTTGGTCACTTCGAGCACGAACTGATCGAGCAGCACCTCGCAGATCGAATACCCGGCCCCCAGACGTCGCGAGATGACCCGCGTCGGCCAGTCGCTATAGCCGCTCAGAGCAGCGAGGACTACCGGAAAATCGACGGCAATCGGGCCAATACGCAGCGGGGGAGGGGGCTGGATCATCACGCTCTCAAACACACCTTTCCCACCGTCAATCCAGCACCGGGCACATATCAAACCACTCCCGGCCCTGGCGGTGCATCCATTCACTCGACAACGGCGGGCCCCAGGCGCCGGCCTCGTACAATTCCAGTTCCGGCAGCCCCGGATTCTGCCAGGCGGCCAGGATCGGGTCGATGATCCCCCAGGCCAATTCCACCTCGTCGGATCGCGCAAACAGGCTGGCATCGCCTTGCATCACGTCCAACAAGAGTCGCTGGTAGGCCTCGGGCATGACGCCGGCAAACTTGTTGCGGAACTGAAAGCTCAGATCAGTCAGTCGCAGCACCATCCCGGCATCCGGGACTTTTGTCTGAAAGTGCAACTGAATTCCTTCGGCCGGCTGGATCTGAATCACCAGGCGGTTCGCCTCTCGCGTGCTCTTTCCCCCGTTAGGGAAAAGCATCAGCGGCGGCTCGTGAAACTGGATCACGATCTGCGTGGTGACGCACGACATCGCCTTGCCACTGCGCAAATAGAAGGGAACTCCGTGCCATCGCCAGTTGTCGACATGCAGCTTGGCGACGGCGAAGGTAGCCGTCTGACTGTCGGGAGCCACGCCCGGCTCGTCACGGTATTTGCGGTATTGGCCGCGAAGCGTGTCGGTGGTCACTTGCTCCGGCCAGAGCGGCCGGATCGACCGCAAGACCTTGACTTTCTCGTCCCGCACGGCATCGGCCTCGAAGCGGACCGGGGCTTCCATGGCAGTCAGCGAGAGCAGTTGCAGCAGGTGGTTCTGGAACATGTCGCGCAGCACGCCCGCTCCTTCGTAGTAGCCGGCGCGATGCTCGATGGCGACCTCCTCGGCCGCGGTGATCTGCACATTGTCGATAAAGTTGCGGTTCCAGATCGGCTCGAAAATCGCGTTGGCAAATCGCAACACCAAGACATTCTGGACGGTCTCTTTGCCCAGATAGTGATCAATCCGATAGACCTGCTTTTCGGCAAAGACCTGGTGAACCGCCGCGTTAAGCCGCCGGGCACTCGGCAGGTCGGTGCCGAACGGTTTTTCGATCACGACCCGGCGTACCCCGCCGTCTTCAGCGGCCAGCCCGGAGGCGCCTAGCTGCGTGATCGCCGGCTCGTAGAACCGCGGGGCCGTGGCCAGATAGTAGATCCGCGTGGCCCCCGGCTCCTGTTCCAGCTCGTTCAGTCGCTTAGCCAAGGAGTGGAAATCGTTAGGCTCGCTAATATCACCGGGGTGGTAGTACAGGCAGGAGGCAAAGGCCTCCCAGGCGGTTTTGTCGAAACCAGAGCTATCCGACCTCGCAGTCGATTCCCCAAGATGCTCCCGCCAGGCCTCGTCGCTAAACGGGGTACGCGAGAACCCCACAATCCGCGTCTTCTCCGGCAAGCGGCGTTTCCGATGCAACTCATAGAGCGCCGGGATCAGCTTCCGACTGGTCAAATCACCAGAGGCACCAAAGATGACGATCGTCTGGGGCATGGAACCCTCCGGCCACAGTTCGGGCTGCGAACGTGCAGCTTCCAACGGTCAGCGTTCACTTCACGACATAGGGGGTACTGTCACATCGAGCTGTCAAATGTGCAATTCTACTCAGCGGTCAACTATCTGCCAAAACCGACGAGTCGCCGAACGGCTTTTGCTGACTGCTGACTGCTGATCCCGATGGCTCTTCTGGCGTCTGCTCGCGTCCCCCGGTGTCTTTTTTCGGAAGACACCGCGAAGACGCAAGCGGCTGCCCTGTGCGGCTCACTAACCCAACTCGTTGCCGGCCAATCACTTATCCCCCATCCATTCATTCAATCGCCGAACCACGGCAACGACGAAGCTCCCCCTCAGCTGCTAGCTGGGGGCTGACCGCTGATTGCTGATTTCCGATCGCTGATGTCTCTTAGAACCAAGCCGCGGTGAATCCGCCGTCGACACTGACGATCGAGCCTGTGATGTAGCTGCCGGCCTTGGGCGACAGCAGCAGGAGGGCGGCGCCGATCAGTTCTTCCGGCTCACCATACCGCTTCATTGGGGTGTGCCGCATGATATTGTCCACCCGTTCCTGATCGAGCAGCTTGCGGTTCTGTTCGGCCGGGAAGAAGCCGGGACAGATGGCGTTGACCCGGACCCCCTTGGTGCCGAAATCCTGAGCGATGTTTTGCGTCAGGTTCACCACGCCGGCCTTCGACGCCGCATAGCCGAACACTCGGGAGAGCGGCCGGATGGACGTGACGCTGCCGATATTGAGAATCGAACCGCCACCGGCTTCGACCATGTGCTTACCGAACACCTGGCAGGCCAGGAACACGGCCTTGAGGTTGATCGCCATGATCCGATCCCAATCGGCTTCGCTCGCATCGAGGAAGGACGTGCCGGCGTTGACCCCGGCACAGTTGACGAGAATGTCGACCCGGCCTTTGACCTCCAGGGCTTTATTCAGCAAAGCCTCCAGCGATTTGCGGGAGGTTACGTCGACCACGCCGTAGCTGGCCTTGCAGCCGGCCTTGGCGAGTTCGTCGACGCGGGCCTGGCAGCGTTCTTCGCTGATGTCGGCGATCACGAGATGGGCCCCGGCCTGGCCCAGCCCACGAGCGAGCGCTGCGCCGAGCACGCCAGCCCCGCCGATCACCACCGCCACTTGCCCGCTGAGCCCAAAGAGATCCTCAAGATACTGTGCAGTAGACATCGTCAACTCCCAACCGAAAAGACTGTCGGCGCGCCACGAAGAGTCGCACGCCAAATCGTTGTAAGTTCTCCCGCTGGCGGTCTTCTCAACAAGCAACGGCACACTGCGGATGATCCGCCTGTTGACAGCCCGAGAAGCGGCCGTCGCATTCCAACGCGGGGCGGCAGGTGTCCTGCCTCCCCAGACGTTGATGGTCGCAAAATCTTCCGCCTACGCCTTGGGCGGCCGACGGACGCGAATCCAGTCGGTGTGGAACGGCCCTTGGCCCGGCTTGTCCGTCCGGTGATAGGTATGAGCACCGAAGTAGTCACGCTGGGCCTGCAGGAGGTTGGCCGGCAGGCGCTCGGCGCGATAGCCATCGTAGTAGGCCAAGGCCGTGGAGAATGCCGGAGTCGGGATGCCCAACTGCACGGCCGTGCAGACCACGTTTCGCCACGCCGGCTGCGCCTTGTCGACCGCCTGCTTGAAGTAGGGGGCCAGGAGCAGGTTTTCCAGGTTCGGATTGGCGTCGAAGGCCTCTTTGATCCGTTCCAGGAACACGGCCCGAATGATGCACCCGCCACGCCACAACAGCGCGATCGGCCCGAACTGAAGCGGCCACTTGTGCTCCACCGCCGCCGCCTGCATCTGCACGAAGCCCTGAGCATAGCTGCAGATCTTCGAGGCGAACAAGGCTTGACGCACCTGCTCGATAAACTCTTCCTTGTTCCCCTGGTACGAGCCCGACGGGCCGCTGAGCACCTTGCTCGCCCGGACGCGAGCATCCTTGATCGCCGACAGGCTGCGGGCATACACGGCCTCGGTGACCAGCGTGCTCGGCACGCCGAGATCCAACGCCAGTTGGCTCATCCACTTGCCGGTGCCCTTCGCGCCAGCCGTGTCGAGGATCAGATCGACCAGGTACTTGCCGGTCTCGGGATCCTTGACGCTGAAGATGTCGCGGGTAATCTCGATCAGGTAGCTGTTCAGTTCGCCCTCGTACCACTTGGCGAAGACGTCGTAGAGTTCCTCGTTCGACAGGTCCAGGGCGTTCTTCAGCATCCAGTAGGCCTCGCAGATCAACTGCATGTCGCCGTACTCGATGCCGTTGTGGACCATCTTCACGTAGTGCCCGGCGCCGCGCGGGCCAACCCACTCGCAACAAGAAATGTCGTTGTTCGGCCCGACCTTCGCGGCGATCGCCTGGAAGATCGGCTTGACCAGCGGCCAGGCCTTCTCGCTGCCGCCAGGCATCATGCTCGGGCCCTTCAGCGCGCCCTCTTCGCCGCCGGACACACCGGTGCCGATGTACAAGAGGCCCTTCGACTCCACGTACTGCGTGCGCCGTTCGGTGTCGGCGAAATGAGTATTGCCGCCGTCGATGATCACGTCGCCGGGGGAGAGCAGGGGGATGAGCTTCTCGATGAACTCATCGACCGCCGGTCCGGCCTTAACCATCAACATCACCTTGCGCGGCGACGCGAGGTTGGCCACCAACTCTTCCATCGAGTGGACGCCGACGATGTTCTTCCCCTTCGCCGCGCCATTGACAAACTCGTCCACCTTGCTGACCGTGCGATTGAACACGCACACCTTGTATCCCCGGCTCTCCATATTGAGAACCAGGTTCTCACCCATCACGGCCAGCCCGATCAAGCCAATATCACACTTCTCTGCCATGGTTGGATCCGTTGTTCTTGTGCTTGACGAATGTTTCCACTTGGAAAAGCTGGCATTGTAACGCTCGCCCTAGCGGCGAGCAATGGATGGGACGCAGAGTATATCCGATGCGGCGAGCGATCACTTGCCAGTCACACTCCCCCCACATCCCGCTCTTCCCACTATCACCCCATCCCCTCAGGGCATCCGACCATCGTTGTCTTTTCGGGCGGCCTCCTTTGTCGCGTCCCCTTCCTGGCGTTACCTTACCCCTTCCTTACCATCCGAGGATTTGATATGATTGTTCTCATCCTCGCGGAGCTTGACAGCCGATTTTGTTTCGGTAACATACGGGCCGCAACGGCAAGCATGCCGTAGCGGTCGATATTGGCGCCGTAGCCAAGCGGTAAGGCAGTGGATTGCAAATCCGCCATCCCCGGTTCGATCCCGGGCGGCGCCTCTTTTCGCAGACGAGATTCCGCCCAACGGCGAGGCCTCTCGTCGCATCGCAACCGTCATCAAGAAGGACACCATTCGGGTGTCCTTCTTGCGTTACGTAGCTTCTCTTCACCCCCAGCGGAACGAGGGTGTGCACTTCACTTGACGCCCCGTTACCTAGCCCCCAGGCCGCACCCAGCTTTTCCAACCGCCGCCTTCTACCCGTTCCATCGATGTGTATGCGGGGAAGCTATACCCGTTTCGCCAAACGACTCTCCGGCTCCTGCCCGCCATCAACATTCTTAACACATTAGCTGTAAACGCCTTACGCCTGAAAATACTATCCGGCTGGCCTGGGCCAACCCGCGATGCCTGACAAGCCGCTCATCCAATTTGCCTAGTCAACAATCGTTACGTGAGCTACTACTTCAAAGTGGGGGCTTTACGCGACGTGCACAACCGGTAGGATCAGAACAAGAGTGGAGCCCTTGGGGGGCCTATTGGAGGCCTCCGCATGCCTGACTGGCAGCCCACAGCAAAGAAAGGGCCACTGCAAGGGGTTGACCGCCCATCTTGTTATGCTATAAACAGGCATTCTCTAGTGGCATTCCTCCCCTAGTTATGAGTAGCCCCATCTGCTATCATAGAGCCAGTCGGCGATCGAAACCGGATTATGCCCCTGATTTTCGCCGACCGGGATGCCCCCCGAGAAAGTTTCTGCTATGATTAAGGTGGGCTAGCCAAGCGTAAGCTAGAGGGGCACGTTGCGGGGAGCACCGGTAGCCCCCGCACGACGAGCCCGCTAGTCACAGTGGTTGATGTGAACGACATGCAGTGTGGCGCTTGTGCGAGTGGATAGGGGCAAGTGGCTGCACTCAAGGAATCCGTTCGAGGAAGGGCCTTCGCAAAGGTTTTCCTTCGAACTAGTCGTCCAGAGGGTGCGGAATTGGAGTGGACGGCTAAACGCGTCTTGGTTTTGAGGGGACTGACGAGCAGCTTCGGCCCGGATGGGGCTGGACGGCAGTCGACGGTGCTTCCGGCGAGGGATCCCGGTGATCCGGCGTAGTGCTGGGAACTCGTTTTCCCCGTGAAATTGCCATCATGTTGAATCGGAGTGTGGAATGAACAACAAAGTTAAGCTGTTGATCGCCGACGACCACGAAGTGGTGCGCAGCGGTTTGAAATCAATGCTGGCCGACTCGGACATCGAGGTCGCCGCAGAAGTGGGGACGGGAGAGGCGGCCGTCAAGCATGCGTTGGAGAACGAGGTGGATGTGGTTCTCCTCGACATCCGCATGCCCGAGGGAGATGGCCTGACGGCCCTGGGACGCATCAAGCTGGATAAACCCGACTTGCCGATCTTGATGCTCTCCACCTTCGACAACCCCACCTACATCGCCCGATCGGTGGCCCTGGGGGCCAGCGGCTACCTGCTGAAGGGTTGCAGCCGTGAAGAGTTGATCAAGGCGATTAAGAGCGCCGCGGCCGGCGAGAGCGCCTGGACCCGCGACGAGCTTCGCCGGGTGACTGGCGCATTGGCCACGCCGCGGCTGGCCGCCGATGTCGAGGTCCCGTTGACCCAGCGCGAAAGCGAAGTGCTCCGCCAGTTGGCCTACGGCCTGACGAACAAGGAAATTGCCCAGGCCCTGCACATCAGCTACGAGACGGTCAAGGAGCACGTGCAACATATCCTGCGCAAGATCGGCGTCTCGGATCGCACCCAGGCTGCCGTTTGGGCCGTGCGCAAGCAACTCGTCTAGCCGGTCCCCCCCAACACGAATCCCGTCCGCCGACCGGGAGAGCCGCTGGATGCGATGCGCAGTCGCGCATTGTCACTCGCCGGTCACTCCCCGTCGGCGGTGTCGTTTCTTGGGCACAGCCCTTCCGACAGGGTACGCCCTCTGTGACGTTCCGCCGTAGACGAACGTCTTCGGCAGGCTCTGGAACGTCACGAGCGGCGTTCCCGACCGCGCCGAGATCCTGGTATTGCGGCCGCCGTTCCCGTAATTGCGTCAGGTCCATTTGGCCCCGTGGCAACAGTCATTTCGACCGAGTATATTAAGCCATTGGTCGTGTCAATATCGCGGCTCGTGTAGCCGCGTTTTCGCGTTCCGGGAGAGTCTGATGCCCAAAAGCACTGATATCCGCTTGCTTCAAGTCGTCACATCCACCCAACAACACGCTTACCGTGCGCCGATCAAATTCGGCGGCCGCGTTGTAACCGACGTGACCCTTCTCGACGTGGGCGTGGAGGTGGAGACGCGCGATGGCCGGCGAGGCTGGGGCTTTGGCTCGATGCCGATGGGAAACGCCTGGGGCTGGCCGAGCAAGAAGCTTTCTGGCGACCAGACGCTTGCCGCGATGGTCGCGTTGGGCCAGCGTCTTGCCCGCGAGGCCAACGAATACCAGGGCGTGGGACACCCGCTGGAAATTACCCACGACTTGGCAACCTGCTATCAGCCTTTGGCCGACGAGGTGACCCAGGCGGCCGCCCTGGCCGACCCCATGCCTCGGCTCGCCCAACTCGTCGCAGCCAGCCCGCTGGAAGCCGCCATCCACGACGCTTTCGGGAAAGCCCTCGGCGAGAATGCCTACAACCTGCTCGGCGAGGAGTTTGTTAACCGCGATCTCTCCACCTATCTGACCCAGGACTTCGCTGGCGAGTATCTTGATCGCTACACGCTTCGCCAACCGAAGCCGCGCATGCCGCTCTACCACCTGATCGGCGCCCTGGACCCGCTGACCGACGCCGAGATCGTGACGCGGATCAATGATGGTCTGCCCGAGACGCTCCCCGAATGGATCGCCGCCGACGGTCTGACTCACCTGAAGATCAAATTGAATGGCGACGACCTGGCCTGGGACGTCGCCCGAGTCGTGGCGATCGAACGCGTGGCGGCCCAAGCCCAGGCGGCGAGGGGCTGCACGA
>JBDKTH010001011.1:0-1568 GCA_039680305.1 Thermoguttaceae bacterium
GTGTTCGCGGCCGATCCTCAGTTCACGCCACCCAATAGCGAGCCGGCGATGATCGAATTCCGCCGCAAGGCGCTCGGCCTGCCGGTCCAGACGCCGGACGCGGGCAAGTATGACCTGGTGGTGGTCGGCGGCGGGATGGCCGGGACGTGTGCGGCCGTGTCGGCCGCCCGGTTCGGGCTCCAGGTGGCCTTGGTCCACGACCGGCCGGTGCTCGGGGGCAACAATAGTTCCGAGGTCCGCGTCGGCCTGTCGGGCAAGATCAACCTGCCGCCATATCCGGCGCTGGGCAATCTAGTCAAAGAGATTGGCCCGATCGGCTACTACGACTTCCTCGAAGCCAAGCGGCATCCCGATCGGCCGGAAAGCCAACGGATCCTGGCCTTGGACCCGGTCAAGGCAACCCACAATGCTGGCCCGGCGTCGAACTACGAGGACGACAAAAAGCTCCAGGTCGTCCAGGCCGAAAAGAACCTCCACCTGTTCCTGAACATGCACGCGTTCAAGGTGGACAAGGCCGGCGGCCGCATTCAGGCGGTCGTGGCCCGAAACATCGAGACCGCCCAGGAACTGCGATTCCCCGCCAGGCTGTTCGTCGACTGCACGGGCGACGGCACGATCGGCTACCTGGCCGGGGCCGAGTTCCGCGTGGGCCGGGAAAGCCGCCAGGAGACCGGCGAGTCGCTGGCCCCGGAAGAGGCCGACCGGCTGGTGATGGGCACGTCGGTCCAGTGGGATTCGGTCGAGGAAAAGGCCCCGGTGCCGTTTCCCGAATGCCCCTGGGCCGTCGAGTTCAACGATCGCACCTGCCAGCGGCTGACCAAGGGTGACTGGGACTGGGAAACCGGCATGACCAAGGACCAGGCCTGCCAGATCGAAGAGATCCGCGACCACGCCCTGCGTGCGACCTTTGGCAACTGGTCCTTTTTGAAGAACCACAGCGCCGACAAGGAGAAGTTCGCCAATCGCCGGCTCGCGTGGGTGGCCTACATCGGCGGCAAGCGGGAATGGCGGCGGCTCTTGGGCGACGTGATCCTCTGCCAGCAGGACGTCGAAGAAGCCCGGCCGTACCCCGACGCCGCGGTGACCACCACCTGGGGCCTTGATCTGCACTATCCGTCGCCGGCCAACAGCAAGGACTTCCCCGGCGAAGAGTTCCGCTCGATCGCCAAGATCAAGGCAGTCAAGCCTTACGCGATCCCCTACCGCTGCCTCTATTCTCGCACGATCCCCAACCTCTTCATGGCCGGTCGCAATATCAGCGTGACGCACGCGGCCCTGGGCACGATCCGCGTGCAGAAGACCACCGGGATGATGGGCGAAGTGGTCGGGATGGCCGCCTCGCTCTCGAAGAAGTACCAGGTCGAGCCCCGCGGCGTGTATGCGGAACATCTGGCCGAACTGAAAGACCTGATGACCCGGGGCGTGCCGGCGCGGTAGCCGTAGGGTCCGTTGGGTGGCACTGGCATCCTGCCGGTGTTTCCTCCCCAGGCGAGTTCGTCAGGCACCGGCTGCCCCTGACACCATCAACTGATCCGAGCTTGTGGCCGGTATCTGCATGGGATCTACCC
>JBDKTH010000474.1:0-1841 GCA_039680305.1 Thermoguttaceae bacterium
ATGGGCAAGGCCAGCGGCCCAAGCACGGCGAAGAGCATGATCAGGATCAGCAGCCGGCTTTCGCCCAGCCGCGGTCCGGCCGGGGGTGGAATGCTCGCCGATGTCGGGGCACCGCAATGGCGGCAATAGTTGTCGCCCAAATCCAGGACCGCGTGGCAGCGGTGGCAGACGATCTTCTCGATCTCGGACACGCTCATGGAGGAGACCCCCAAAGAGGGTTTGGCGGCAACGGGGCTTGCACAAGTATACATTGACGCCACCGTCGTCATTTGTTACAAGATGCCGCTCTGTCTGTCGGGGGGCCCCAACCGGATTGCTGCGAAACAAAGGATTGCCATGTATCGTCGGCATGGTGACAAGCTCGCCCTGGTCTTTCTGGCCTGTGACCTGACGGTCACGGCGGGCGTCTGGGTCGCGGCCTATCTTCTGCGGTTTGCCCTGCTTCCATCGCCCAGAGGCGTCCCTCAACTCGGGCTGGTTCTCCAATCTCTGCCGTTGGTCATGCTCTGGGCAGCGATTTCCTACCGGCTCTGTGGCCTGTATGAGGTCCATCGGCTCCGGCAGCTTCCCCGGGAATTGGGCGTCGTCTGCAAGGCGAGCTGCCTGCTGTTTGCCCTGGCGATCACCACGACCTTTTATCTGCGCGACGATTACGAGTCCCGGCTGGCCTTGGCGTTGTTACTGGGGCTCAACGTCGTCGGATTGACGCTCGCCCGGCGTGTGATCTGGCGGGCGCTGAAGTACCTGCGCGGACGCGGGCTGAACCGCGGCCGGGCGGTGATCGTCGGCACCGGACGGACCGCGCAACTGGTGGCCCGAACGATCGGCAGCAACAACTGGACCGGGCTGGAGGCCGTCGGCTTTGTCGACGATGCCCCCAAGACGGAGCCGACCGTCCTGCCGCGTCTTGGCCGGATCGACGACCTGGAAACGATTGTCGCCGAGCACCAGATTGACCACGTGTTTGTCGCCTTGCCGTTTGCGCGCTTCGGCGAGCTGCCGCGGGTCTGCCAGGCCTTGTCGAACGTGCTCGTGGAACTTCAACTCGTGCCCGACGTGCCCAACCTGGCCGGCATGCGGCTGCGCATGATGGAGATCGACGGCACGGCCTTCCTCAGTCTGCGGGAAAATCCACACTACGGCTGGCCCCGAGTCGCCAAACGCACCATGGACCTGGCTCTGGGGAGCCTGGCCCTGGTGCTCCTTGCCCCGGTGATGTGCCTCTTGGCCGCGGCGATCAAGCTGACCAGTCGCGGTCCGATCTTCTACCGGCAAGCCCGCACGGGGCTGGGCGGCCGGACGTTCTTCATGCTCAAATTCCGCAGCATGCGGATCGACGCCGAGCAGGCCACCGGCCCGGTGTGGGCCACGCGAAACGATCGCCGCTGCACGCCGCTGGGCCGCTTCATGCGTCACTGGAGCCTGGACGAGCTGCCGCAACTGTTCAACGTCCTGGCCGGCGACATGAGCCTCGTTGGACCTCGGCCCGAACGGGGGGTGTTCGTCGAACAGTTCCGCAAACGGATCCCGGGCTACGCCCAACGCCACCAGGTGAAATGCGGCATCACTGGCTGGGCCCAGGTGAACGGCTGGCGGGGGAACACCTCCTTGCGCCACCGCGTCCAATGCGACCTCTACTACATCGCCAACTGGTCGGTCTGGCTCGATCTGAAGATCCTCGTCATGACCCTCTGGTGCGGTCTGCACCACCGGAACGCCTATTGATCGTGAGGGTGTGGGGCGTGGGGGCGGTCTTGCGAAAAACAATAGGGGGGTTGCGCTCTATCGCGTATGCATCACAATTTCTCCCCACTCCCCACTCCCCACACCCCCCGCCCCCC
>JBDKTH010000593.1:0-4714 GCA_039680305.1 Thermoguttaceae bacterium
CTACAGCCGGCTGGTGTCAACCGACCGCTGCTTGAACACCACGTTTTCGGCCGCAGGAACGATCACACGGCCATTGTCTTCATTTGCCATCACTGCAATCCTCACGTTGAAAATGCTGCTGGGCCGATCCAAGCTGAGAGCCGAGCACTTTCGCTCAAGAGAGACCTTCTCGTTCAGAGCAAGGCATTGCGGTGGGTCATTGCGAATTGTCAGGATGTGATTGACGGGATCACCACGCAGAACAAGAATGGCGTTTGCATGAATGTGACGCCCGACGGCGGACAGTGGCACCCACCTTTTGGCGCGGTGGGACACTCTGGACGGAAATACTACTTCATACCGCCCAGTCATATTGACGAATTCGTTGAGCCGCCAACCGATACCCCGTGGGCCGAAGATGGTCTGGGTGGTCCTGCCGGCGGCGCAGAATGGCTGAGGTTCCGGGGAAAAGAACAGAACATCTTAAATAGGTTCCTGAACGCGCACAGGGACGAAGGCTCTCCGGGAGTGAATCTCGAAATCCTTCGGCAAGACCGATGAAGGAAGCTCCAACGCCAGCCACGGGCAACCGGATTGGCTGCGATACGCGTTCGGCGAACAACCGAGACTCGAAACAGGGACGTAGCTAGTGCCGTATCCGGTTCACGACTTTCGCGCCATTTGGCGTCAAGCCAGGAAAGCTGCGTAATCCCGGCGGGATTTCGACTCCCCGCCCGCTGAGTGCGAAACTGGCCAACCGGATACGGCACTAGTTTGTCACAGACTCGAAACAAGGACTCGAAACAGCATGTCGATACTAGCTGCGTCCCCGTTTCGAGTCTTACATGCGGCGAGCGGGTTATGCATCCCGACAACCCAGCGGAGATGGCTGGCGGCTTCTTGCTGCCGGGTCCCCACCTGGGCAATGAACAGGTCGAGGGTCTGCTCACAGCAGTATCCGCGCTGCGCCTTGGCGACGAACAGGAACTCCCGCACCCACCGGGCGAGGTCGGCTCGGTGTGTTGCTGGTGCCAAATCCTTTTCCCGCAAAAACTTCCTGTGGCCGTCGAGCACTCCGTGCAGGTCGTTGGCAGTGCCGGGCATAACTGGCTCCCCTGGGATATACCCGGAGTCGTATTACCACAGAATTCACGTGGTCATACTACCCGGCAGTGCATTCGGAGGCCAACTGTCCCCCAGAAATGACGCCAAACTGGGTTGACCTAGTGAGCGGGGGCGTTATCCTCAGTGATGCCAGGGCGGGCCGACACTGGCGCGTCCGGGAAAAACGAGGTGGGGTGGAATAAGAAGTTCGCTGGGAAATCAGATGCTCTCAATTACAACAACCACGAGGGCTCGCGTCTGGGGCACGAAGAACGCGTGGAGCCTGTCCCCGTTTCGGACTGCCGATGAGCCGAATCAGGAATGTGATGTTGAATTGGAAATCCAAGGAGACGACCGGAACGGCTACCACTTGGTGATGAGCCCACACGGATTCTTCACGGCCGACTCTTGGCATCGAACTGAACAGGACGCGCTGGATACGGCGAGGGAACTATTCGGCGTGCTTCCCGACGCTTGGTCGAAGCCAACTCGGACGGAAGGAAACCAGCGAACAAAGCGGTAAACCCGAGCGGTGGGTCGGGTTGGTCTTGAGGTCGACGGCACTTGGCCGCCGCCGGGCTGCCGCAGTCGCTATGCCGCCAGAAGGTTTGGACTCGAAACAGGGACGTAGCTAGTTTGTCACAGACTCGAAACAGCATGTCGATACTAGCTTCGTCCCCGTTTCGAGTTACAACAAAACAAGGCGGGCCCGATCACTGAAGGCCGAACCACCGATTGCAGCCGAGTGGCGGATCGGTTCGGTCGCGAAGCCAAGGCCTGTTGGCCACCGCCGGTTGAATCGGGTCGTTAGCCGTCAAAGAGGAAGCAGATGCAGCGATACGTCTGGAGCCGACTAAATAACCAACAGGTCGGCGCGTACACGGAATACTTCGTCAAGATGGAGCTGACGATGTTTGGCTTCCAGGTGTACCGAACGGAAGTTGATGATCGCGGCATCGACTTCGTAGCAAAGTATGAGAGCGGGCCGTTCATTGAGGTGCAGGTCAAGTCTCTGCGTCCTCGCCCGTCCGGCTACGTTTTCATGCAGAAAGAGAAGTTCATGCCTCGGACGGGCTTGTTTCTTGCTCTTGGACTTCTGTTCGAGGAGCATCCTCCCGAGCTATATCTCATTCCCTCCATGATATGGGCAGAACCGGCTAGCATCTTCGTCAGCCGAGACTATGAGGGCCTGAAGAGCAAGCCTGAGTGGGGGCTGAATGTCTCAAAGAGAAACATGGCGGCATTGGAGCCTTTCCGCTTTGAGGTGGTGGTAGCCAAGCTGATTGAAGAAACGGCCAACAAACCACTGGAGCCGACGCCGCAAAGCGGCACGGCTTAATTCAGGCGTTCGCTGCGCACGTCGGTCGCCCCCACCGACGCTGTCGCAAGGGGTGGTTAATCTGCCTCGGGCCCATCGACCGGCCCAGGGTCTGAGCAAAGGCATGACAGAGATGCGACGTGACGGAAATCAACCCTTAAGCGAGACGGCGGAACGCAGGGCAATCGAGAGACGCGATTAGCTGCTCCACGTTTGGGCAAAAGAGCTTGTTGCCGGCATCTGTTTGAGGCTTGCTCGAGCGACGAGGCTTTCGGGAGGGGCGACATGCAAGCCCGCTTCAAGAAAGGCACTGGCAGGATGCCAGTGGCACCCGGCGCAGCGGCGACGTGGTGGCCATGACCGTCGCCGCCCGAGCGGCTTTACGACCGATCAAGCAGTCCTCATCCCGTGGGCTCGCGCCCACGGCTACGTCCCTCGACCGCTTCGCGGTCAGTCAACGGATGTGGGCCAATCTGTGACAGCGTTCACAGAACACGCTCCAAGCACACGCCGCACGACCTGTTGATTACTTTGGTTTCTCGATATTCCCAACGGCCCTCACCCGGCTCGTTCCTCGCCACCCTCTCCCGCTGCGCGGGCGAGGGTAGCCCGATGGAACGCTTTCCAGATAGCCTCTTAATCCGGGTAGGTCGGCACGGGGACGGAGGCGAGGATCTCGGCGACGAGGCTCGATAGGTCGGTCAGGTCGCAGGTGAGGCGGACTTCCAGAAGCGGGAGGGCGACGGTTTGGATATCGTCGGGGATCACGAAGTCGCGGTCTTGGAGACGGGCCCAGGCCTGGGCCAGACGCAGCCAGAGGAGCAGTCCGCGAGGGCTGACCCCGAGCGTCACGCGCGGATGGGCATGGATCGCCTCGCCCAGGGCCGCCAGGTAGTTGCGCACCGGGAGGCTGGCCGCCGTTTCACTCACCTGTTGCTGCATGGCCAGCAGATCCTCGTGGGTGATGACGGCCTCGGCTTCCATTCGGCCCCCTTCCCGTTGACCAATCGAGGCCTCGAGAATCTCGACAATCTCTTCGCGCTGCGGATAGCCGATCCGCAGTTTCATGATGAAACGGTCGAGCAACGCCTCGGGGAGCGGATAGGTGCCGTGCAACTCGATCGGGTTCTGGGTGGCAATGACGAAGAAGCGGTCGGGAAGCGTGTAGGTCACGTTGTCCACGGTGACCTGGCGTTCCGCCATCGCTTCGAGCAAGGCGCTTTGCGTGCGCGGCGTCGCCCGGTTGATCTCATCGGCCAACAGCACGTCGGCAAACACCGGCCCGGGGAGGAATTCGAGCTTCCGGGTTTGCTGGTTGAACACATTGAACCCGGTGATATCGCCGGGCAAGAGGTCGGGGGTGCATTGGATTCGGGCGAACCGCCCGCCAATGGCCGACGCCAGGGCCCGGGCCAACGTCGTCTTGCCGAGGCCCGGCAGGTCTTCGATCAGCAAATGGCCGCGGGCCAGCAAGCCGGCCAGGACCAACTCGATCACCTCTTCCTTGCCGCGGAGGGCCTGGTTGAGGACTTGGCGAAGCGCGGGAATCATTTCCATATTGGGGGCGGTGGCAGACTCACTGCCGATCTGGAAGGTTGTCATCATCTGTTCCGTAAGTCAGGGAGGGATTCACAGGGGGGAGTGTGGCCGGGGAGACCACACCTCAGGGTTGGCCCGAGGGCCAGGCGGGACTCGTCAACGGCTCTCGCACACAGGGGAACGACGACGGCTGTCCCGAGACAGGAACGGCCGCCAGCTTCACCTGGCGGAAGACCGCAATCGAGCAAAGTCGAACGGTTTCGCGACACAACTGTCGAATCTCGGTGGCAGACCAGCGACGACTCGCGGCCAGTCCGCCCGGGGCATGGGTCGCCCAATCGGCCAGGCGGGCCAGTCGCTCGAGTCGCTCTTGGGCCTCAGGCACGGGGGCTAGCAGCGGAGCATACCACGCGACCAGGGTCGTCCCCTTGGGACGGAGACACCCGGCCCGATGAGCCCGCAATTCCAGCAGACGCCAGGTGGCCAGCACGCTCCGGTCGAGCGATCCGCGAACGCGCAGCTTCCAGAGCAAGGTGGCCAACAGGCTGAGCAACCAGTGGCGAAGCCATCCCACGACCCCCAACAGGACGGCCGCGACCACCAGCAGCGGCCGATGCTGCTGGCTCCAAGCGACGGAGGCATCCCAGACCGCCGCGGCCCAGTTCGACGACTCGGGGGTCGCCGAAGGCAGTTCATAGCCGGGCGTCGGCTCCAGGTTCACCCAGGTCCCATCGACCAATCGCACTTGGGTCCAGTAGTGAACGTCATCGCTGC
>JBDKTH010001229.1:0-3039 GCA_039680305.1 Thermoguttaceae bacterium
TGGGTCGCAAAGCAGATCGTTAACCCACCTGCCCCGGTCCGCTTGCCGCGAGTATGACTGAACAACGCTGCGAAATATGCAGAAGTCCGATGCCATCCATCGCGGATGGGTGGCATGCCGTCACGGATCGCAGCGACGGGTCGGCATGTTCTTCAACTCGGGAACATGCCGACCCATGGCTACGCCATGTGACGGCATGCCACCCTGTCGTCACAGCCGGCAGGGCGGATTAGCCGTGCAGACGAGCTTGTAGCGGGTCACGCCGCTGGTCTTGGTAGGACGAAGCGCCATCGGCGCGCCACACCGGGGGCAATACTCTACGTCGACCTTCGGCCGGCCCTCTTCTTCCGCCCTCTGACAGGCGGCGCAGAGGGGCGTGTCGGGCAACGCTTCGAGCCGCTCCGCCGAGATCAGCTTGCCGCAGGCCTCGCAGGGACGCTCGTCGGGCCAGTCGGCCTCGTCATCGGCTAAGGCGACGACCAAGCCCTTCTCCCCGCATTCTGGGCAGGCCAGTTGACCGGCCACGGCGTGAAACAGCTCGACCAGGATCTCGAGATCCGGCTCGCGTCCCGGCCGGATCTTCTTGGCCTTCAGCAGCCACCGGACGATCCCCGCAGTGCCGCAGACCTCGGTCCAAGAGCATTTGCGGCAACAAAGTTCGTAATAGGGATTGGGGCTACTCATGAGGGCGGTGCAAAGAAAAATGGTTGTGGAGAGAGCGCGAAGCGAGCCGTTTAGCCCGGGCACTTGTGCCGGAGGGTGGTGACTATACCGCAATCAACACGGGGCCAATCGCAAACCAGCAGCAGTGTGCAGCGCTGCTTCGGCCGGAATTGGGGGCACTGCTTGCCCTCCGGGCAAACAGTGGCACACCGCCGATTTTACCACACTACCAATTCTACCGCAGAGCCCCCTCGGCGGGCGAGATGGCGTTGTTGACCGGGTTGCGGGTGGTCTCGAACACCCAGTACAAGAGCGTGCCGAGTTGCATCGGGCGCAGCCAACGGCGTTGCTGCGGGGGTTTCGAGCCCTCCAGGAGATCGAGGAGGTCGGCCAGCACGGTGCCGTTGCTGCCGTAGTAGGAGTGGCCCAGGAGGCTGGTGTCGACCGAGGAGACGTCGACCGTGTCGATCCCGGGCACAACCACCAGTTGGCCCCCGGAATCGCCCGCCCGGGGATAGCCGTGGACGGTCTTCGACAGTTTCAAGGCCTCGTCGTTGGAGGAGGCGTAGAGCGTGACTCGATTGGCCGTCTTGACGATCGCCGGGGCAATATCGCGACGAAAGACGTCGGCATCGATGTCCGGAGCGGTGAGGATCACCTCGCGGAACAGCGGCGGCGCGTCCTTCATCTCGTAGGCCACCGACTGCAGCGCTGAGGTCAACGCCCGGTTGCCCATGCTATGGGCGATCAGGTGCACCGAGCTGGCGCCCGAGCGATGGGCGATGTTCAGCAAGAACTTCTTCAGATTCGGCACCGTCCAGGCCACGTTCGTCTCATCGACCGCGTAGTCGAGAAGCTTGCCTTGCGAGGGCCAACTGTAGAAGATCGGCGCCCCGGGATATTTCAGGTCGTAGGCCATCTGGGCCGTGCGTTGGGCGGCCGCCTCGAAGGTGACGTTATAGCCGTGGACAAAGACAAACGCCTCTTTATCCGGGGAGCCATCCACGCGGGCTTTCAAGGCCGAGAAGAACTCGTCTTCCGGCTCGGGCTTGACGTTGAGCATGACCACGTGCTGACGCGGATCCTCTTTCAGCTCCAGGCGGAACACCGACGGCCGTTCCACCTCGCCGACCTGGTGCCCAGCGGGAATGCTCACCTGGCAGATCCCCATCTCCAATTCGCCGCGCTCGCTGCCGTAGACACGCTCAAGCCCCTGCGGATTGGCCGGCGTTTCGAGCCGGGCTTTGATCGTCATGGCGCCCAGGCCGAGCGTCACCACCAGACCCGTTGCCGTGGCCCAGACGATCGGCCGGCTCTTCGCGTACCAGAGCATCAGTGTGGCTAGCAGGAGGGTCACGGCGGCCGAGGTGGCGGCCAGCAAGAACCAGCCGACGTCGCCCATCCCGGCGCTGGCCGCCGGATCGATCGCCTTGCGATCCGTCCCATAGAAGACATTGACGAGTTGATAACCGTCAGGCGTCGGCGTCGAAATCGGGGCGCTGGCCGTCTGGCTGGCAGCGGCCGTTGTCGGGGGCGCCGCTGTGGGAACGGGGATGGTCAAGTTCGGCGCGACACCAGGGGCCATCGCGGCGTCTCCCGAGCCTGACGCCGGAGGAGACGACGAAGCGGCTGCTCCGGCGGCTGGCGAGGGGGCGGGTGCCGGCGAAAGGACAGGGGTTGGCGAAAGGGGCGGCGCCGCGGCCGTCGACGGCGGTGCAACCGTTGCCTCCGGCGCGATGGCCATCCGCGTCTGGGGCTCAAGGCTCGCCGAGGGGGCAGCCATCATGCGGACCGACCGCTTGGGTTGCGAAGGAGTGATCGCGGAAGGCTCGGCCTCCATCAGCTGCGGTTGGGACATCGCTTGCAGGTCGCCAAGCGATTTCATGGACGGTTGTGCCGAGCGGGTCGCCGCAGTGGCGGGCATGGCTGACGAGGCTTGTGGGGGCACGTCTACGACGACCGGTTGAGTCGGCGCCACCGGTTGCGGCTCCGCGATCGGCGTTGGGGCTTGAACGACGGGCGCCGGGGACGGATTCCAGGGCGTCTCGGGCGACGGAGCGATCGGAGCGGGAGTGGCGGTCGAAGACGCTGCTGGAGAGTTCGAGGGCCACGAGATCGCTTCCGGCCGAACGGCCGAGTTGTCCGGCCATTGCGGGGTGGGGCTTGGCTGGGGGGACGACGGAGCCGAGGCCTGCCGCCCATGGCCCGTGGCCGCGGACCACTCCCGCGGCGTCTCTTCCATGTTAGGGCCACCACAGCCGGGTAGGATCAGTCCCAGGCTGAACAGAACGATTGTCAGCGCTGCAAAGGGGTGTTTCTCCATTGCAAACTATCTCCCGCAATGCACAAGGGGCCGAAATCGGCGACGAAGG
The DNA here is from genome assembly GCA_039680305.1 of Thermoguttaceae bacterium. Taxonomy (GTDB): domain Bacteria; phylum Planctomycetota; class Planctomycetia; order Pirellulales; family Thermoguttaceae; genus JBDKTH01. Next base: position 3,036 of record JBDKTH010001229.1, read on the forward strand.
AAAC
>JBDKTH010001286.1:0-3326 GCA_039680305.1 Thermoguttaceae bacterium
GTCAGAAGCAGCAGCAGGGCGGTCATGGGGGCTCCTCTGCCAGAAGTGGTTAGCGGTCTTCTTCACGCACTGCAACGACCGAGACGCCGGGGCCGGCGTTTTCAATCATATCCGCCAGGATACCAAAAGAAACGGGGGGCAACTGCCCCCCGTCTGTCGGCTGTGTGCTCTGGACTCGTAAGCGCTTACTTCGCTCCGACGGTCTGGGCTACGATCGGCTCGATCGCTTCAGCCCAAACGCGGTAGCTCGCGGCGTTCAGGTGCAGCAGGTCGGGCATCACCTCCTTGGTCAGCGTGCCATCTTCCTTGAGGAACTTCTGGCCAAAGTCGAGGTATTGGACCATTTTGCCATCGGCCAGCTTGGAGATGATCTCGTTGACTTTCACGTTGACCTGGCGGCGCGGGTCGTCGTTGTTGGCGCCGCGGGGGAAGATGGCCAGAATCAGGACCTTGGTCTGCGGGAGCTTCGTGCGCAGCTTGTCGACGATCGCCTTCACGCCCGCGGCGGTCTCTTCAGGCTTGTTGTCATGGGAGTTGTTGGTGCCGATCATCAGCACGGCCAGCTTGGGTGAAATGCCGTCGATATTGCCGTTCTCCAGCCGCCAGAGGACGTGCTGGGTGCGGTCGCCGCCGATCCCCAGGTTCACGGCGTTTCGCTTGCCATAGAACTCGTCCCAAACCCCTTTGCCACCCGATTCCCAGCCGTGGGTGATCGAATCGCCGATGAGGATCAGGTCGACGTTGCCCTGCTTGACGCGGGCGTTCATCGATTCGTGGCGGGTCATCCACCACTTGTCCTGGCGAGGAACAGGAACGATCGCCGCATTGGGCTTGGCGTCCTGAGCTTGGGCGGCCACGGCCAGGGTCGAAACGACCAGGGCGAGTGCCAGAAGCGACCTGCGGAAAGCAACATAGTTCATCAGGGTTTCTCCTCAAGGGTGCAAGAGACTCCAACCACGGTTCGGGCCGGCGTATGGGTCGACCGACCAAAAGCATAGCATAGCTCGAACCGTCGCCCCATGAAAGAGAGGGGGACACGACTTGCCGGCGAGGGCCGTCAAACGCTGACCTGTCGGGCCAGCAGATCGGTGAGGGTTTCCAGCGAGGCCACCGGATGCGTTTCCAGGCGGAAATGGTCGAGGATCGGGGGACCCAGCAGTTGGAACAGGTCGTCCGCCTGATCGACCTCCAATACGAAGTAACCTCCCCGGCAGTCGGTAAATGCGCCGCTGACTTGGACCCGTCCCGAGGCGAGCAACATCTGGATTTGTGCCCCAAATGCCATCCGGACCCGCTTGATCTCGGCGTCCTCGGTGATCGTGGGTTGAAGCTCCCATTTGGCGAAAAGCTGCATGTCGAAACCCTCCATTGGCTGGAGAAGAACGGAGGCTGGTTGGCCAATTATGCGTGCCGCACAGGCTAAGGCAACCGGCCAGGGGGTGGTTGGGGAGTTTCCCGGACGCCCTTTTCTTTACGCCAGGTAAGCGGGTATCTTTAGAGTGGGTTTGGACTGCCCCTCGTATGGGCTGGGCGCCTCGCCCGGTGGCCCTTTGGAACTGACTCTTGCCCGGGAGTTGTCGTTGTGGCTGAACGATCGATCCTCCAACCTCCCCCGCCTGAGGAGAATGACCCGTCGAAGCATGAGCCTTATGTGGCCGATCATGCGGCGGTCAAGGAATTCACCTGGTCGGCCGTCGTGGTCGGGGCCGTGCTAGGGATCATCTTTGGAGCCTCGTCGCTCTACCTGGTGCTGAAGGTCGGCATGACCGTCTCCGCCTCGATCCCTGTGGCCGTGTTGTCGATCACCCTGTTTCGTGCCTTTTCGCGAGGCTTTGGCGTGCGCCGGGCGACGATCCTGGAGAACAATATCGTCCAGACGACCGGCTCGGCCGGCGAGTCGATCGCCTTTGGCGTCGGGGTGACCATGCCTGCCCTGATGCTCCTGGGCTTCGAGATGGAGATTGGTCGCGTGATGCTCGTCTCGATCCTCGGCGGCGTATTGGGGATCCTGATGATGATCCCCCTGCGCCGGGCGTTCATCGTCAAACAGCACGGGCAGCTCAAGTATCCCGAAGGAACCGCCTGCGCCGACGTGCTGATCGTCGGCGAGCAGGGGGGCACCAGTGCGAAAACCGTCTTTGTCGGCTTTGGCCTGGCCTTCGTCTACCAGATCCTCTGCGTGGGCTTGAAGCTGTGGAAGGATACGGCCAGCCGGTCGCTGGAATGGTTCAAGGGGGCCGTGCCGGCAATCGAGGTGAACCCGGTCCTGCTTGGCGTGGGGTACATCATCGGCACTCGCATTTCCTCCGTCATGGTGGCCGGCGGCATCCTGGCCTCGTTCGTCCTGATTCCAGCGATCCGCTTCTTTGGCGATGGACAACCAGAGGCCCTTTATCCGGCAACGGCCGCCATCAGCAAGATGAGCGAAGAAGAACTCTGGAGCGCCTACGTGCTCTACATCGGCGCGGGGGCCGTGGCCGCGGGCGGCATTATCAGTCTTGTGCAAGCCCTGCCCCTGATCCTCGCGTCGATCAAGGCTGGACTGCAGGACGTGAGGGCGGAGGGCCAGGGAGGCCTGGCCGGAGCGTCTGCGGGCCGGCGCACGGAACGCGACCTGCCCTTGTCGCTGGTTGGCCTCGGCAGTCTGCTGCTGGTGGTGGCGATTTGGGCAAGCCTGGTGTTTGGCGGTCTGTTCACCCAGGCCAATCTGCTCGAAGCCATCATCGGCAGTCTGCTGGGAGCCGTGCTGATCGTGCTGTTTGGCTTCCTGTTCGTCACTGTGTCGTCGCGTCTGACCGGCGAGATCGGCTCCTCGTCGAACCCGATCTCCGGGATGACAGTGGCCACGCTCCTGTTGACCTGCCTGGTGTTCCTGGTGCTGGGCTGGACTGAGCCCCAGTACCGGCTGATGGCCCTCACCGTGGCCGCGATCGTCTGCGTGGCGTCGTCCAATGGCGGCACGACCTCCCAGGATCTGAAGACCGGCTATCTGGTCGGGGCGACCCCGAAATACCAGCAATTGGCCATTCTCGTGGGCTCGGTTTCTTCGGCGTTGGTGATCGGCTGGGTGTTGGTCGTGCTCAACGACGCCAGCACGGTCTACACCACGCGAAACCTTCCCTCGCTGAAACAGCCGCTCGACATGGCGCAACTGGCCGATCGCGAAACGGCCCCGGGCGACGACACACTGTACCACGTTTGGCGAGCCAACGAGGGAAACCCACAGGGCGTGCCCCAGGGCAAGTACCTGGTTGGCGAAGATGGACAAATCCGCTACCTGGTCGACCCGGGAATCAACGGCGCCCTGACGCGGCGCGACGACGGCA
>JBDKTH010000500.1:0-9531 GCA_039680305.1 Thermoguttaceae bacterium
CAAGATCATCCCGACTTCGCCTGGTATCCCTACGTTGTTCGACCGGAGAACCCCGAGATCAACTACGCCGCCGTCAAGCAAATTGCCGGGATCAGTGGAAGTGGACAACCCTCGCAGCCCTCTCCGCCGGGCCAACCCACGCAGCCCGCGCGACCATCAACACCCTCGTCGGCGCCGCCATCCCAGCCCTCGCCGCCGTCCGTGTCACGGTCTCAACTCGCTGGGCCATCGCAGCCATCGGCACCCGGCCTGACACCCATTCAACCTTCCGATCTCGAACCGTCAATGTCCGGTCAGACCGGACCGCCGGTGGAGCGCCCAAGTTTGCCGCCCGCGCCGGACCAGGCGACACGACCGCAGTTTGCCGATCCTCCCGAGGGCGAGGATCCGAATATCACTCCGATCAGTCCTTGGCAGCTCGCCGCGTTAATTGCCGAGAAACGCTCGGCGTTTGCGTTCGACGTGACCGTGGATCGTTTCGATGGAGGGCATTACACGCCGGAGGAGTCGGTGGCCGTCAGTGGTTCCTCAGAGAAGCCGGGATATCTCTACCTGCTGGCCATCAACAGCCAGGGAGAGGTGGCCCTGCTGCATCCGCAACCGGACGCGGACAACCGCATTCCTGCGCAGCAGCGATTCGTCTTTCCAGGGCCGGATGCGGGCTATCGGCTGGAAGGCCAGCCGCCGGGGACCATGCGGATCAAGGCGATCGTCACCCGCCGACCGTTGCTGTTGAGCGGTCTGGACTGGACAGAGCCTCCTCCGACAAAGGCGCGGTCCGGCGGAAAGGCCCGCTGGCAGGAGTTCCGCTGGCCGCCCACGGAACAGCGCAAGCTGTCGGAGATGCTGGTGGAGTATCAGCAGAAGCAACAGTTCGCTTCCGAGGGGCCCGGCGAGGTCGATCCGGCACTCCTCCTCGGCGAGTTTGCACAGGATGAAGTGGCGTTCTATGTGGGGCCCCGTGGGGACGGCCCGAACCAGAACAGTCTCGACCCGAGGAGAGATTAAGGCATGATCTCCCGAAACAGTCTCCGACCGCCAGTCGCTCTCATGCTGCTGCTCGCATGGATCGTCAACACGCCCGTTGAGGCAAGGGCACAGCCACCGGAGGAACCCGTCAACTTCGGTCGAGCCCGCGCGGTGCTCGTCGAGGAGGCGAGGAACGAGCATCCCTCGTTTTATGTCCGTGTTAACGTCGATCATCCCGATCACACGTATCGGGTTGGCGAAGAGATGCGGATCCATGTCCAGACGGAGCGAGACGGTTTCCTGTACCTTCTTTATCTGGATGCCCAGCGGAACTACTCGTGCCTCTTTCCCAACCGCGTTCAACAGGACAATCGCATTCAGGCTGGCCCTCCCGGCGTGACCATCCCCCATCCACGCGGCGAGTTTCGGTTGCGGATCAGCCCGCCGATCGGCCAGGAGGTGCTTAAGGCGATCGTCACACGAAAGCCGCTCAAAGAGCTCCAACTCAAGGCGCTCACCAAGGGCGACTTCACGGTGTTGACGCCCGAACAGATCAAAGCCGTGACCGTGGAGGTCAAGGCGGACGAAGGCGATTGGGCGGAGCATAGCATTGACATTCTCACGGTGCCGGCCGAAGGGCCCGCCGCGGCCCCGCCGCGTCCAGCGGCGTTGACGCAGGGTCCGCCCCTTGGGCCGCCACCGCCGGATGCCGCAGCGCCCCGCCGCGTCGGCCTGTTCATCGGCATCAGCCAGTTTACCGATCCCTCCATTCGCAGTCTGAAGGTCTCGCATCGGGACGCCCAGGCGATGGCCGCCGCGATGCGCGAGCAGGGCGGTTTTCAGGACGTGAGCGTGTTGATCAACGAACAGGCGACCCTGGAGAACATCCAGGAGCGAATTCGAAACTGGCTGCCCCAAGTCACGCGGCCCGGCGATCTGGTGATGATCTACTGGTCGGGGCATGGCGGCCGTTCGGCCGATCAAGATGGGGACGAGAAGGACGGCTACGACGAGTACCTCGTTCCCAGCGATGGCCGGTTGGACAATATCGACACGATCCGGCGCACCATGCTGCTGGACGACACCTTTGGCCGCTGGATCCAGGATCTCGACGGCCGCAGACTGGTGGTCGTGCTCGACACCTGCTATAGCGGCGGCCAGAGCAGTCAGGCCAAGGGCCTGGCCAACGCCGCCGCGAATCCTGCGGCGCCCAACGCCAACTTCGATTTTCTTGACGGCGACCTCGAGCGGACCAAGGACCTTGGCCAGAAGGAAATGGCGATCCTCACCTCCTCGACGGCCAACCAGGTGTCGTTCGAACGCAAGGAAGGGGACTTGAGTGCGATGACCTTTTTCTTCATCGCTCAGTTGCGTCATGGCCGCGGCCAGATTTCGTTGCCCGAGATGTGGGAGGGACTGAAGGGCAAAGTGGCCGCCTACGTTGAGCAGAACTTCCCCGGCTCAACCCAGACCCCCGTCTTGATCGACTATACCACGCCACCGTTGTACTTGCGGCCGTAGTTCGCGGGCTCGGTAGCCCTCAGACGCGATCTGGTGACCTGACGGCCTCCCGTCCGAAGGTGGCGGGGTGCGTTGAGTGTGTGTCGTAGAGGTGTTTCTTGGACAAAAGGAGTGTTCCTATGAAGATAGCTGTCTGCACATTAGCCTTGGCATTTACCGCGTTCGGGGCAACGGACGTGTTGGCCCAGCAGGGGAGCGCCCCTCGGGAAGGCCAGTCTCTCGCTCAGCCGCGGTTTGGCGGCCAACCACAATTCGGCGGGCAACCGCAGTTCGGCGGTCAACCAGAATTCGGCGGGCAACCACAGTCTGGCGGGCAACCGCAGTTCGGGGATCAGCCCTCGGGTGACCCCGGCTTTGAATCGGCGCCGAGTTCCGAGTTCGGATGGAGTCCCGATTATGGATATGGATCGCCTCCTTCGTCGGGCTATTCGTCCAAGCCGTATTACGGCGGTTCGTACTACGGCGGCGGATATCAGTACCCCTATCTGTCGCAGTACCAATGGCAACAGCCGTACCAGTACCAGTATCCGAGTAAACGGTACTATTGGCCGAAGAAGCAGCAATATCAGTATCAGTATCAGCCCAAATGGCAGAAGCCAAAGTATCCGCGCTATGATGACTACTACGACTACGGCCGCTCGTACTGATTGGGCGAGGAGTCTCTTCCGGTTTGTCTATCGTCCGTGAGAAGGCTTGCGGCAGACCATGACGGGATTGGTGAGATCACCGTTTCGTCTGTCGGGCACTTGCATCGAGGCAAGGACCCGCTTGCATCGCACCGTCACACGGGCCCTTGGTCACCGGCCACATCATCGTAGTGGCCGGTGACCCCTGTGAGTCCTTCCATCTCACCCCTCACAGGTGCAGCGTTTGCTTTCTCGTGCGTGTCGCCACTTCCGGATCAGTCTCGCTATGCGACAAAGTTCTCGTAGCTTCACTCCCCGGGGAAGGTTGGCCGTCTGCCGCACAGGGCTCATGCTCACCGGGACATCTGCCGACACCCTTCTTAGGGACTGAGGATCAGGACAGCAGAAATGGCCTGCGGTGAGCAGATCCGGGGCAGTTTGCTGCCCTGTTAGGGTGAAGGGGTTGCTAGGGAGCCAGCTATCGCCAGCTCCCCTCACCCATTCCCTCCCGTGGGGTGGGGGGTGAGACAGCGTATCATGATTTGCTTTCGTGTTCGAGGTGACGCTGCCGGTTGGAGAGGTTGAACGGACGCATGATCATGCCCCGATTACAGCCGGCGGGACTCGTCGAGCGGCTTCTCTCGTCGCTCTTTCCCAAGAAGCTCGAAGTCCAGGTCGAGAGCGAGGAGCTTCCGGACGGCCGGATTACGCTGCATCCGGTTTATCGACTGGCGGGGCAAGAGATCGATCCGGCCCTGGTCGGTCTTGAGCCCCGGCAGCGGATCTTGGGCTACTCTGTCGTTGCCGACACCTCGGTTCTCGCTGTTTTCCGTCAGGGCACGCCGACGCTGACCCGGCACAAGGCGACGGAGTATCTTCACGATCTCAGTCGGAAGGGAGTGGCGGTTCGCGCAACGATTGCGGAAACGCCCGCGGCTCGACAAACGGCCGCGGCGACGCCTCCCCACGTGCAGGAGGTGAGGCTGAAGGTCACGTTGACCCTGAACGCGGACGACAGCCTCGATGTCTGCACGGAATTGGTGACCGAGGACGGGACGGTCGTGGCTAAGCCCACGGACCTGGAGGAGTTGCGACACAAGGACGGCTGGTATGTGGCCGACGGGAACCGCCTGCACGTCGCGACGACCGACACGGAGTGGGACGATGTTCTGTTGACGGGCCCGCCGACCAACCGGCTGACCGGGGTTTCCGTGCCCGAGTTTCTCAAGGCCCTCGATACGTTGGAGAGGAAGCTCGGCCGATTCGAGAAGGACGAGGCCCTTCAGGCGTTGGCGGTCTACGGGACGGCACACGAGAACCGGGCGACGGTTGATGGCGACCAGGATTCGATCCGGGTTTCGCTCCAGCTTGTCTACTATGGCAAGGACGAACACCCGTTGACGCCCGGCGACTTGTCGGCCCTGCAGAAGAGCCAAGGGGGCTACAAGCGAATCGCGGAGGGATGGATCGACGTCGAGCCGGCACAGGTGGAGGAATATCGGAAGGCTTCGAAGGAACTCCGCTCCCGACTGGGGACGCTGTCCTCCATCGAAGGCCAGAAGATCCCCGAGACCCTGTTGGCACTCCAGGGGCAGAAGCAACTCCGGTCGTCGTGGAAGGTTTGTCTCTCCGAAGCGGTCAAGAACCTGCATCAGATCGACGACAGGCCGGCCGAGGTCGACTTCCGCCTCGATGTGGTCGACGGCCGCAACCACGCGTTTTTGGAGATTGTCCCCACGTACAATCACGACCGAATCCAGCTTGCCCACGGCGACCACCTGGAGGCACGGGCCAGGCGGGAGCGATGGATTCGGCGGCCAGACACGTGGATCAAGGTTGACGATGACAAGTGCAAGCGGATCGAGGCGGCCCGTAATCGCCTGAAACTAGAGCCCGGCGAGAATGGCTTTGTGTTCCCGGCCAGCCAGCGGGAGAAGGTGCTTGAAGCCTTCTCGCTGCTGGGGACCATTCAGGAGTCGTCCTCCTACACCGGCTTTGTCTCCCAACTGAGCGATTTCGACAAGATCGCCGACGTCGACCTGCCGGCGACCCTCCGGCCGGGGATCACGTTTCGCCCCTATCAAAAACAGGGGTTCAACTGGTTGGCGTTCCTCCAGCGATTCGGGCTGAACGGGATCCTGGCCGACGACATGGGGCTGGGCAAGACGCTCCAGACGCTGGCCATTCTCCAGCGGGCCAAGGAACAGGGCCAGGGGAAGTCGCCGTCGCTGATCATCTGCCCAACCTCGGTCGTCAACAACTGGCAATCCGAAGCCGAGAAGTTTTTTGCCGAGTGTCCGGTGATTCTCTACACGGGCGGCAATCGGGGCGTCCACCGGCGACAGATCCGGCGGCAGTTGCATCGGGCGCACGAGAAGCTGGCCGGGCCGCTGGTGGTCACCAGTTACGATATCGCCCGGCGCGATTCCAAGGAACTGAGGCAAATCCCCTGGCTGTACGTGGTCGTCGATGAAGGGCACCATATCAAGAACCCGGACGCCCAACGAACCAAGGCGATCAAGGCCATCCAGGGGCAACACCGACTGATTCTCACGGGCACCCCGATCCAGAACAAGCTGGAGGAGCTGTGGTCGCTGTTCGACTTCACGATGCCCGGCTTCCTGGGCACGCGCAAGGGGTTTCGCGACAGGTACGGGCGTGCTGACGAGATCCAGTGGGATGCGATCCGCGAGGGGCCGGGCAACTTGAAAGAGCGGATCCGCCCGTTCGTCCTGCGGCGGATGAAGGAGAGCGTGGCCAAGGACCTGCCGCAGAAGATTCTCGTCGACCAGAAGATTGAACTTTCGCCCCTTCAGGTGGAACTCTATGAGCGCGTGCTGGCCAGCGCCGACTACCAGCGCGTGTTCGACGAGATCGCCGCCAAGGGCGTCGAGCGTTCGAAAGTCCTGATCCTGAAGATCTACACCACCCTGCGGGCAATCTGCAATCATCCGGTCTTGGCCAGGGAGGAGCACCAGGGCGACACGGTGAACAGCGAGGACTCGGGGAAGCTGGAATGCCTCAAGGAACTGATGGAGGAGATCCGCGATGGCGAGCACCGGGCACTGCTGTTTTGCCAGAGCACGCAGATGCTCGATATCATCGGCGACTTCTTCCGGCACTGGGATCACCGGTTCATCCGGCTGGATGGCCATACGCCCCCGCCCGTTCGCCCCGAACTGGTCCGGGAGTTCAACGCCAACACGGCGATTCGATGCTTTCTCATCAGCACGAAGGCCGGCGGGACGGGCCTCAATCTGACCGGAGCCGACACGGTGATCTTCTACGATCACGACTGGAATCCGGCCAACGACCATCAAGCGCAGGACCGTGCCTACCGGATCGGACAGACGAAGCCGGTAACCGTCTACCGGCTGATCTCCCAGGGGACGATCGAAGAAAAAATCCTCCAGCGGCAGGAGTTGAAACAGACCCTGGCGGATGAGATCATTGGTGCCGACGAGGAAGGTTTCAAGGATTTGGGGCGGGACGAACTCTTGGGGTTGTTCCGTCTCGACAAACGACAAGGGGAGCGATGATGGCAGCCGACGACGCGAATCTTGATGCGGAATTGCGAGCCCTGTTGGCCGAGGGGCAGAAGCTCGAGGCGATCCGACGCTATCGGGAAGCCACCGGGGCCGAACTGGCGGCCGCCAAAGAAGCCGTGGAGGCCTTGGAGCGGGAGCAACGCCAGGTCACGAGCGAGTCGGTGGATTCCGTCTTGGAAGCGGAGATCGTCGGACTCTTGCAGGGGCTCAAGAAGATCGACGCGGTCAAGCTCTACCGGGAACGAACAGGTCTGGGGCTCAAGGAGGCCAAAGACGCCGTCGAGGCCATCGCCGCAGCACACGGCCTCCCTGGGGCCGCCGGCTCCGGATGTCTGGGCGTTGTCCTCTTGCTTGCGATCCCCCTGCTGAGCGTTGCCGTGATCGTCGGCATACGACTGATGTAAGAACGTCAGGCTCCAACAATAAAAAAAGCCCTTGTTGGCGGGGCAGGGACCAACAAGGGCAGAAAGGGTGAGGGGCTTGCCCTCACTGCTGTCATTCTAGCTGGTTTTCGGGGGCCGGCAAGAGGTGGACTTGTCTTTTTTTCGCGGCCCATCGAGCGGGGGGAATTGATGGGCGAAAGTTGTCGCATACCCGCCACATAGTCCCCCCAAAGGTCTAAGCCTTTTTCGCCTTGAGCACCTCCAGCTCTGCCTTCGCTTCCCGTTTCCCGATCTTTCGGAGGGCGGCCAGGGACGCCAGTTGGGCTTTTCTTGGGCGTGACTTCCCGTGCTCCCAGTTGTAGATCGTCAGCGGCGACACACCGACCAGCGTGGCGTAGTCCTCCGCCGATAGCTTTAGACGGTTCCGCTGCGCCCTGACGGAGCGGGCGGAGAACCGGACGTTGTCGACCAGCCCATCGGCGGTCTGCCGTTGGCCGAGGCCCCGGGACGATTACTTCTTCACCTCCTCGGCCTTCTCAGCCTTCTTCGCCGGCCGTTTCTGTTGGAGGAGCCATTGGTAGAGTTGTGGATCGGCATAGGTCTCGGTCCAGGAGTCATGGTCGGCCTCTGGGTAGACGGTGAGTTTTACCGTCGCATTCTTTTTCTTCAACGCGTCGACCATCTGTTCCGACCGGGCCAGCGGCACAACCGGATCCTTGGCCCCGTGGAAGACCCACGCGGGAATGTGGGCAATCCGCTTGACCCAGACCGGATCGCCGCCGCCACAGACCGGCGCGATCGCGGCAAACCGGTCGGGATAGTAGGCGGCCAAGGCCCATGTGCCGAATCCGCCCATGCTCAGGCCGGTCAGGTAGATCCGATCCTGATCGACCTTGTACTTCTGGACGAGGTCGTCCAAAAGAACCTTCAGCTCAAACGGTTCCCACCAATGGTCTTTGGGGCATTGGGGGGAGACGACGATGAAGGGGAACTGTTGGCCCGCCTCGATCAGCTTCGGCAGCCCATGCTTCTTGAGCAGATCGAGGTTATCGCCCCGTTCTCCGGCCCCGTGGAGAAACAACAAGAGCGGCCACGACGGTTTCTGGTCGTAGTCCTTGGGCAGCGCGAGCAGGTAGTTCATCGAGACCGTGACGGCCCGATTCAGTTGGCACGGCTTCTGCCCCGCCCCGTTGTCTTGGGCCGCACTTCGATCGGCTTGGGCCACGGTGAGAAGGCCCAGCGCGATCGCCACGAGCAGGATCGTCTGAAGTTTCTTCATCTGCACTTCCCTCCGGTCGCAAGCGACCGGGCTAAACAAAGATTTGCGTCAAGCGATGGAACGGTATCGGCTCTCAGCCTGGGGCCATTCTAGTTTCCGGCCGCCACACGCAGCAAGTACGTGTAGTGGGCGACGTCCGGGGGCACCTTTCCGATGCATCCGCCACCGATTGGACGGGGGGGGAGGAGGGTGATGCCCTTGCTGTCACGATCGCCGATGGCGATAATGGCCGGATACACCGTTTCGGGGCGTGGAGGGGGAATCGGGAGAATGGGGGGGCTCTGCGTCTCTGCACGCAAGAACAAACCGCCGATTGCACAGGAAGGAGCGACAGGCTGGATGTCCGAAGAACCGCTGATTGCCGTCTTTATTGATTTCGAGAACTTAGCCCTCGGTGTTCGCGACATGAAGTCCGGCGGGAAGTTCCAGATCCAATTGGTCCTCAAACGGCTGCTGGAGAAAGGCCGTCTCGTCTACAAGCGGGCCTATTGCGATTGGCGGAACTACGAAGACGCCGTTCGGGAGTTTCACGGCCAGGGGGTGGAATTGATCGACATCCCCCAGAGCAAGATGAGCGGAAAGAACAGCGCCGACATCCGGATGGTCGTCGATGCGCTGGATCTCTGCTACTCGAAGAACCACATCGACACATTCGCGTTGCTCTCCGGCGACAGCGACTTCTCGCCGTTGGCCTCCAAGTTGAAGGAGAACAATCGGCGCGTGATCGGCTGCGGCGTGAAAAGCTCCACCTCCGACCTGCTCATCGCCAATTGCGACGAGTTCATTTACTACGATGATCTGGTGCGCACGGCGAAGAAGGTCCCACGGCCGGCCAAGAGAGACAAGACGGAGAAGGACAAAACGGAGGAAGACAAGAAGCAGGAGGCCGTGGAACACGTCCTCGAGGTGGTTCACTCCGTGGAACAGGACTACGACCCCTTGTGGGGCTCGACGCTCAAGCAGGCGATCCGCCGCGTCTATCCGGGCTTCAACGAGAACTACTACGGCTACGGCAGCTTTTCTCAATTGCTCGAAGATCTCAAGGCCAAAGGCCTGATCGACATCGAGTACGATGAGAGCCGCGGCAACTACAAGGTACGGCCCAAGCGACGGTGAGCGATGGGCGGAGCAAGTGCACGCATGCCACAGCTTCAGTAAGGTAGGGCGGAGCCGAGCTTGCGAGGCCCGCCACTGCGCTGTCTCCG
>JBDKTH010000745.1:0-2512 GCA_039680305.1 Thermoguttaceae bacterium
TTTTCCTTCCTTGGCGTCTTTGCGTCTTGGCGAGAGCCTTCTTCCCAGTCGCCATGAGGACCACCGCCGCGGTCCTATCAAAGAAAGCTGCTGGCGGTCAGCAGGAGCGAACCGCGACGCGGAGGTAGAACGACGCGATGGCAGCCAAGAACACCAGGAGGAAGCCAAACTTGATCCAAACGAGGTCGAGGGTTGTCGGCGCGGTTGGTCGCCGCACGACAATCATACCGGTCGTCAGCCAATAGGCTGCGATGCCCACGATCGCCGCCCTGGCCGCCAATCCCCCGTCCAGCATCAACGCGGCCAGCACGCCGACCACCACCTGCTGGAGAATCGCCGATTTGACGACTGGTGCGAACGTTGATGAGCCTGCCGGTGAGGGCTCAGGCCCGCCGCTTCCCTGCTGCTTATAGAGCCGATAGCCGACCAAGTGAATGCCTGTGATCGTGGCGACGAAGACCGCCGCAAATGCTCCGGCGACAAGCCCCGTCTGGCGGTTTATCGCCCAGCACTCGGCGACGGCCACGCAGGCCAACGCGGTCCAGACGGCCCATGAGGCGGCAATCGCAGCTTTCGCGGGAATCGACATCGGTTCACCCTGGGCTATGCATGACCATCATCCATCAGCGGATAGCTGCAACGGATGATGGACCTCGCTTCTATGCTAAGCGATCTCGCAACAGAAGAGAAGAACCCTTCCCCTGGGCCGCCCCGGATTGCGGAAACGCCGATCGCCCCGACCACGGCGAGCGGTCGCAGATGGGTGGCATGCCGTCACACGGCGCAGCCGTGGGTCGGCATGTTCTCGCGTCCCAAACACATGCCGAGTGCGTCGCTGCGCTCCGTGATGGCATGCCACCCAGTATTCCTTGACAGGGCATTGTCAATCTGAAGATCAATAGCCCGGTCGCTTGCGACCGGAGGAAGGCGGCGAGCGAAGGAAGCTCGCATCCGATGTCAGACGAGCGGATCTTGCGGCCAATCGTGGTGAAGATACCCTACCATTGCGTTATTCTCGTCGTATAGCTCAAAGCGGTGCCGGATATTTGCCGCTGCCAGCGCTCGGGACACGCGACCGGCATCGTGCAGCAGTTGAGCGGGCGAATCCGCATCGGCGTCAATGCAAGGCTCGCCGAGATCGCCACCGTATTCCTGGAATACAAAACGATCGCAATCGTCCACCCGAATCGAATACTGCCCCACGGTGACCGACAGCCCGGCTCGGCGAAGAATCGCCGCCATCTCGCGCTTCGATGGCCACGAGGCAAGTTGACCGGCGATACGGGCAAATGGGTCCATTTGTGCGGATGCGACTGGGTGTTGGCGGTACCTTTGGTTTCCTCACTCGTCGTCTTCGATCGGGCGTTCCGGCCCCAGGAGTTCAGGTAAGGGCTCCCACGAAGCCTTTCTGACAATGTAATACTCCTTGAGGTCTCGATCGGCCTTCAACGACACCTGATCCAGTCGCGGCAGTTTCGCCTTGTCGAGTGTGCCGCGAATCACCATCGGGCGCCAATGATTCTCCGAGGTCCAGCCCGGCAACTCGGCCATGTTCTCGACGTACAGGTCGGTTCCCCGGTAGTGGAACCACCAGACACCGTTCAGACTGCGTGCGCAACCGCGCAATGCCACGATCTGGCCCAACTGGTCCTCCAATCGGACGAGCCGCCAGGTGCCGTCGATCAGGGCAAACGGCTTCTGTTTTTTGTCCGGGTTGTACAGGTCCGCGTCGGGGTTGTACAGCCCGTAGGTCTCGATCAGTTTCCCTTCCACGTGTTCGGGCCATGCAGACTTTGGAGCGACGAGCACGCTCCATCCCTCGCCTTCCATGACCGACTGATGATCTCGTGTGCGCGCGGTGCCCTGCAGGAGGGCGTGCTGTCCGTCAAAGTCGGCCGGCGTGAAACGCAGCGGCTCAATGAGCTTGGCCTTGTAGACGACCAACTGCGTTTGGAAGTAATGGCGGGTGGTTTGGATCTCCATCCCCGCCTCTCGATAGGCTTCTGCCGGGATGCCGACGTAGCCGCCGGTCTCGTAGCCTTCCATCTCGTAGGTCTTGCCCATTTCCAGTTTGGGAAGCGTTTGGCCTCCCACAATTCCCTTCTTCCCCCACTCGGTGAAATAAGGACGTATCGAAATCTGGATGTCCTGTTGAATTACCCGCCCCTGGATTGTCTGGGCTCGCAGGTTGGGGCCTCCTTCATAGCCTTTAAACGGCCCTTCTACAACGACGCCCTCGACCTGGACCACCTCGCCAAGCGGTGCGTGGAGCTTTCCCACCAGGCGATAGCCCTGGCCAAGTTGCTCCACCGGTATGTGCTGAGGTTCCGCAGCGTCGAGGATAGCCAGACTGCAGAAAAGGTGAACCAGGAGAAAACAAAGCAGAGACCTTGCCATTTGCGCTCTCCTCACCAACGAACCACCGGCTCGACGACACCCTCACCAGAAACGCCAGATACTCCTCCGCGGCGTCACCTCCACGCGGAGTTCGGCGGTCTCTGGGGATGCGTAC
>JBDKTH010000521.1:0-10325 GCA_039680305.1 Thermoguttaceae bacterium
AACCAACGACTCTCGCGTACAGGACGGCAAATGGGAAGCGTAACGTTTGGGTGGTTTCCTGGGGGCTGTCAGTTGTCCAAGACCGTGTGGGGCGGGCTGAAAAACGTCCCCTGGCCCAGGCGGCAGCCCGCCTCTCGGCAGGCGTTGGCCTCGGCCTCGCTCTCGACGCCCACCGCGATCATCTCGCAGCCGAGTGCTTCACCCGACTGCACAAGGGAGCGGATCTCACCCTCGCGCTGCCGATTGCGGTGAAGGTTGCGGACCAGGGAGGGGGCCAGTTTGAGGAAATCGGGGCGGATGTCTTTCGTCTCCAGGACCCGCATCTGTGCTGGGGAAAAGTCGTCGTAGGCCATGGCGATTCCCAGCTCGCGCATTCGGCTGCAAAACTCGCGGAAATGGGGCAAGTCGCAAACCGCAGTCTGCGGGATTTCCACCACCAGCCGCCGTGCGTTGCTGGTCAAGTCGGCCAGCGCGCCGAGCGATTCGGCGAGTCGCGCCGTGCCCATCTCCGAGCCATCGACCGGCAGGAAGAGATCCGCCTGGCTGGGAAGCCCCCTGCTCTGCTCCGCCGCGATCAGCCGCCGCAGATGCCGGAGCCGTCCGGTCACCCGGCATTCGCATTCCAACAGCCGCCGCGCGGCTGCCGCCCGGGCTTGTTCCGGGCCACCATGGTCGTCCAAGGCCTCAAAGGCAAACGACTGACCACCGGCCAGCTCGACGATCGGCTGGTAGGCGACCACGAGCGAACAGAGCGTCAGCGTCTGGTGCATCCGACGCAACTCGCAGATCAGATCGGTCGGCGTCTCGCGATTGGCGTCCTCCGACTCGGAGCCGAGAACCTGCGTGACGGCACTGGTCGGCGTGGCCTGCCCGAGAAAGAAGGTCAATTCCACGTCGGCCACGACCAGCAGATCGCCGTCGTTGAGCACCGACTGCTCGATGCGCTGGCCGTTCAGGAACGTGCCGTTGGTGCTGCCGAGATCCTTGACCCGGTAGGCGCCATCCTCGTGCAGGATCCGTGCATGCTCGCGAGACACTCGGCTGGAGTTGATCTGCAGATCGGTCGCTTCGTGCCGGCCAAGGGTAAAGGGGAACGACTCCAAGTAACAGCGGCGTGGCGGACCGGCCGCACTTGGATAGTATTCCAACCAAGGAGTGCCAACGGCCGGCTCATGCATCACTTGTGTTTGCATACTGGGAAACCGTTCAGGCCGCACGTCATTGGGAATGGCGGGCGGATTGGCAATGACTCCGCTTTCTGGAAAAGACCGCGGGGGGAGCAACATGCAATCGCATCCGTTCTACCAACCCCGCATTGTAAGTGTAGCTCTGATTCTGTCCCTTGGTCGCTCATCCAGGCGTTGGTGAGGGGCCGGCCGCCGGACACGAGCCCTGAGGACCGGGGCAATCGGCGGGGAAGTCCGTTTGGTCCGTCAGTTCCGATTCTCTCGAAACTCCGCTTCCTGCGGTCTGTTCCCGCAATGCGGCCCGAGAGTAGCGAGGGGCCCGATTCCCTCCATTTCTCCCCCTTGTTGCCAACGGGCTCGTCGCTTCTCCGGCCGGTTGTGACGTAGAATTTTGAGAAGTCTCACTCTGCTGCCGAGTTACGACGGATGCGTCCTCGCCCTCCCTGCGAAGGTCGAAAGGTATGAGTTCCCGACCGTTGAGTCTCCTGCTGGTAACTGAGGACCGCCGGGTCCTACGGCAATTGTCGCGATTCCTGCAGGCGTTCGGTCACCACTTGCGTCAGGTGACCAACACGGAGCAAGCCGCGACCGCGTTGGAGGGGGGACGCCCCGACCTGTTGATCGTCGATGCCGATCCCAAGTTGGCGGACGCCCTGGAACTGTGCCGGTTGGCGTCCGGTCAGGAGCACTTGGGCGAACTCCACACCCTCTTGATGATCCGGCAACCGCGGACCAGCGATCTGCGCCAGGCCCTGGAGGCCGGCGTCGACGACTTCTTGGCCAAGCCGGTCGTCTACGCCGAACTCCTCGTGCGTCTCCGGGCGGCGGCGCGAACGTTGGAATTCGAGCGGCGGTTTCGCCAGCAGACCGACCTCGAACCGGTCTCCGGACTGCCCAGTCGCGCGGCGTTCTATCGGCACCTGGAACGCGAAGCCCGGGCCGCCAAGGGGCGGTCGATCCTGGCCGCCTGCGTGCTCTTGGATATCGACTTTTTCGACCGCATCAACCGCCTCTTTGGTCGTCCGGCCGGCGACCAGTTGTTGGGCGATGTGGCCGTGCGGCTTCGCGAGCTTTGGGCCCCGCCCGCCGTCGTCGCCTCGTTGGGCGGCGGACAGTTCGCGGTCCTGCTCCGTGACGTGTCGGATGCCGAAGCGGCCGCCCTGGCCGAGCCGATCCGCCAGGCCCTGAGAGCCACGGAGTTCGCGGTGGGCAAAACGCCCGTGCAACTGACGTTCAGCGCCGGCGTGGCCTCGCTGGATCCGACCGACCTCTCCCCCCAGTCGACGCTCGAACGAGCTGCGGCGGCTCTGCAAACCGCCAAGAATTCCGGACGCGACTGCCTGGTCCAATATGGCCAGTTCGACGGCGAAACCAAGGCGTGGTCGGAGCTGGTCACGCCGGGGCGACTCTTTGAGCGGACCGTCGCCCGGGACGTGATGGCCCCCTGGACCCTCCAACTCCAGGCCGACCACGGGTTCCGCGAGGCCGCCGCCCTGCTCCATCGTACCGGGCTGAAGGCCGCCCCCGTGGTCGACTCGCAAGGGAAATACGTGGGCTGCTTCTTCGACCGCCAGCGGCCGAGCCAGGCCGCCGACGGCGATCACCGGGCGTCGGGACGGGTGGCTGAAGCCATGGCAACCGACGTGCCGCATTGCGAAGAAGAGACCAGCTTCTCCCGGCTCATGGAGATCTTCACCCAGGACGCCTGTTCGCTGATCGTCATCCTGCACGACGGCAAGCCGACCGGCTTTGTCACCGCCGAGGGACTCGCCTCGCTCGGCAAACCCCTGGCCGCCGACAGCTTTGCCTCGTCCGAGCCGTTTTCGATGACGAGCGATTACCTGCGCGTCGCCGACGTGCCGATCGAGTTGGGGCAGTAGACCGTACGCGGCACGCAGTACGCAGTGGCACTATCCCGTTTAGCCCGGCCGATTGCGGCCGGAGTGTTCTTGATCTTGATCACGCGGCACAGGTGCCGCGGCTGTTGACCCTCAGATTGAGAATGTCGGTGGCTGCGTCGTCCCCACTGGGCTTGTCCCAGTGGAACGCAGGATTGGTGCACTAGCAATCCGCCTACTCTGCCCGCCCCTGCCGGGCTTGTCCCGGTGGAGCGGAGGATTGAAGTACTTTCGCGGCCCCCAAGTCAATCCCGCGATCCACTGGGGCAAGCCCAGTGGGGGCGGGGGGCTTCGTGTGGTTTCTCGTGGTAGTCCACCCAATCCTCGCTGCCACCGGGGCAAGCCCGGCGGGGACGATCCCGGATATTCTTAACCTGAGGATCAATAAACGCAATGCGGCTCTCAAGAAGTTGGGGGCCGCTCGTCTCCTGTCTCTCATTCCCAATGATGCCGCCACTGCCGTGGTGCAATCTCATGGGGGATGCCGTTGAGTCGTACAACGACCGGCTGGTCGTTGAAATTCATCGTCACCCAACTTCTGTCGTCGAACAAGAAGAGCCCCACGCGATTCGGCGCATCGAACGCTTGATGCGCCAACGCCCGGAGGAAAGGATCGCGAAGCCGGGCCAACTCCTCTTGGGTGAGTTTCAGCAACGACTTTGGATCGCCGTGCACGGGCAGAACAACCACGTTGGGCCGGTCAAGGGCGATCCGGCCCTTGAGGGCTTGCGCCAATCCATCGGTGATCAGCGTGGGACGTCCGGTTGCGATGTAGGCGTTGATTTGCCGAGCAGCGTCGGGAAAATCGCGGAGATACGATGCAAAGATCGCCGCCGGCGCGTCTTGGGGAAACCGGTGGCACGGGTTCAAAGGGAATCCCAGCATCCCCACGAAACTGAAGATGGCGTCTTCGCCGTGCGGAAGGCTGTTGACGGGCTTGAACGCCGCAATGCCCGTCAGCCGCCTCGCCTTGACTTCCTTGGCCACCGCGAACAGTTCCGGCAGATGGCCGCGTAGATGGTCGATGTCGCGAGGGCCGTGGGGCGAGCCCAGTCCGCCGACGCCCTTGAGGTTCAGACGCTTGACGCTGTCGTCGAGTTTCGCCGCGTCTTCCGGCGTCATTGAAAGATAGCCGTAGCTGTGGAGAAGCGACTCGGGGGCACCGCCCAAGACCGTCAGCCGAGCCTGTTCCAGGTAGGTGGCCGGCGTGGTTTCCAGCGGATCGTACCATCCGCCTCTCGCTTTGCCCTCGCCGACCGACGCCACCCAGCGTGCGAGGAAAAAGGCCGCCGTCTGCGGCGTGCCGCCCCAGGAGCCGTTGTAGTCGCGAGTCTCCGTGCCGACCCACGTGCCGTCAAATAGCTCGCTCATTCGGGGAACGTCATACCCTCGGCCCGGAAAACCGTCGTACCAGCAGGGAAACTTGACGATCACCCGAACCTTCGGATTGACCGCCCTGCAGGCTTTGAGCACGTTTTCTTCGGCCAGTCGGCACATCAGCTCACGGCGGTAATGCGACCAATCGGCCTTTGCCACAGGATAGACCTTCGCTCCAACGGTGACGGTTTGAGCCGCCATGGCTTCGGAGCACTCGTCGCAGGTGCAGTCGGTGAACCAGAAATCATCGACCAGGACCGTGTCGAACAGCGAGGCCGTATACGCGAAAATCTCCTGGACGCGGCGTTGCGTGGAAAGGTCGGAGAAACAGCAGACCACGTTCCACCCGGTCGACCTCTTGCCGATCATCGTGGGCGTGACCAACCCGGCGGTCTCGATGCCTCCTTGATGGAAGCGGTCGCGGACCTTTTCCAGCAGTGAACGCTCGACGAGATACCCAAAGCGGAAGGTCTCTAGGTAGATTCGGGTGATCCCGTGGTGGCGACACCAGGCAACCGCTTTGTCGATCGCTTCATCCTTCGCAAAAAGCGCCTTCATCTCCTGGGCCTTGATCGACGTCGAGAGCCGGTGGACGGAGCGATAGTCGTTGGCGATCGTCCAGAGATCCAGTTGGCCGTCAGCCGCCGAGACCGTCCATCCGATGCCGATCGCCGCCAGCCCAGTGATGCCCGCCATCCAGGTTGCTGTTTTCATCCGCCTCGATCCTCCGAAGATTTGGTCATCGAGCCTACACCTTTCCCGGGACGTGGGCTCAGGCCCCTCCCGATGTTCCAGCATGCGTATACTTCTATATTCGGGCCGGTCCAAGGGACGAACCAAGGGGCCCCCGGACATCCTGACCGCCGCCCCTTGACGTTGCGTAGGCAGGCAAACATCACCGTATCTTAGCAAGGAGATCCTCGTCATGGCTACCGCAGGCTATCGTCCCCAGTTGGGCAGTATCGCTGCCCTGGAACACTTGCACCGCACCTGGGGCTGGTTCGTGGGATTGGGGGTGGTGCTGATGATCCTCGGCGTGATCGCCATCGGATCGGCCATCGCCACGACTTTGGTGTCGATCCTGTTGTTCGGCTGGCTGCTGATTATCGGCGGCGTGCTGGAGGCCGGGTATGCGTTCTGGCAGGAACGCTGGGGCGCCTTCTTCATCGACCTGATGGTGGGAATCCTCTACGCGGTGGTCGGTTTCATGATGGTCGCCAATCCGGGAATTGCCGCCCTCAGCCTGACGCTGCTGGTGGCCATGTTCCTGATCCTCGCCGGCCTGTTCCGTTCGGTCGCCGCCCTCGCCGCACGCCCTCCTCACTGGGGTTGGCTCCTGTTTCACGGCGTCATCTCGCTCATCCTGGGGGTCCTCATCTGGCAGCAGTGGCCAGTCTCCGGCCTATGGGTCATTGGCCTGTTTGTCGGCATCGAACTGCTGCTGAACGGGGCCACGCTGGTCGCACTCGGCACCTCGGCCCGATCCCTACCCCTGCCGGGCGAACCTTGAACGATTTGGCGTGACTCCGGGAAACGACTCTGGAGGGAAGGCCCTCCCTGCCGTTCCGGAACCGCTTTGGGGTTCACCCATCATCGGGGTTGAGACGCCGCCGGTGTCGCGTCAGAAGTGAGAATCTGATTGTTGTCGGCAACAACGCGCCTGATCCTTGTTTCATCGAAAGAGGACTCCATGACAACTCGACGCCAATTCATTCTGTCCGTACCGGCCACCGCAGCGGCCTTCGCCATAGGCGGCCACATGGCGTTCCATGCGTGTCCCGCCGCGGCGAGAGGGGCGGAGCCTTTGCCCGGACACTTCCATCCCAAAGGCAAGGCGCCTTCGCCGTTCACGGTTGAGGTTCTCAAGCGGGCCAGGGCCACGCTGTCGTTTGCTGACGAGAGGGATTTTGAGGAGCAGAAGCGAGGCTTGATCGCGCCGATGAAGGACCTCCAGATTATGGCGGACGCAGGCCACGTCGCCTGGGACATGAAGCGTTTTCAATTCCTCGAAGAGCAGAAGGAATTCGACAGCATCCATCCCTCGCTGGTTCGCCAGTCCGTACTGAACAACAACTACGGGCTCTACGAAGTGATCCCGGGCATCTACCAGGTGCGCGGCTTCGATCTCTCCGACATCTCCTTCGTTCGAGGCAAGACCGGTTGGATCGTATTCGACCCTCTGATCAGCGCTGAAGTGGTGCGCGCGGCTTGGAAGCTGTTCCAAGAGCACGTCGGCAAAGGGCTGCCCGTGTCGGCGGTGATCTATTCTCACTCACACGCCGACCACTGGGGCGGCGTTCGCGGTATTGTCGATGAGGCGGACGTGAGGTCCGGTCGTGTTCCCATCATCGCGCCTCGCGACTTCATGGAACACACGATCTCGGAGAACGTCTACGCCGGAAACGCCATGAACCGACGATTGTTCTACCAGTACGGGATCCAGTTGCCTGCCGGGCCCCATGGCTACGCCGGTCAAGGGCTCGGGCAGGGCACGTCGAACGGCAGCATTGGCCTGATCGCGCCCACCCGCATCGTCCAGGACGACATTGAGGAGTTCGAGGTCGACGGCGTGCGAATGATCCAGCAGAATACGCCCCGCACGGAGGCCCCTTCGGAGATGAACACGTACATCCCGGAGATGAAAGCCCTCTGGATGGCGGAAAACGTCACGTCGACGCTCCACAACATTTACACTCTGCGGGGCGCCCCGGTGCGCGACCCGCTCCGCTGGTCGAAGTACATCAGCGAGGCGCTTTACCGCTTCGGGCGGGAAGCGGAGGTTATGTTTGCCTCACACCATTGGCCGCGTTGGGGGAACGCGCGGGTCCAGGAAGTGCTTCGGGGGCAACGCGATCTCTATGCTCACATGAATAACCAGGTGCTGCACCTGGCCAACCAAGGCGTCACGATCAACCAGATTCACAACCTCTACAGGCTTCCGCAAAGCTTGCTGGACAAGTGGTTCTGCCGCGGTTATCACGGCTCACCCGAGCACAACTCGCGCGGTGTGATCCAACGGTACCTCGGCTTCTGGGACTGCAATCCCGCCACGCTCATTCCGCTGTCACCGGACGAGTCGGCCCCCTTGTACGTTGAGATGATGGGAGGAGCCGAGCGGATCCTGGCCAAAGGGAGGCAGTTGCACGACGAAGGCAAATACCGGCATGCCCAGGAAATTCTCAATAAGTTGGTGCAGGCCGAGCCGCAGAACCAGGTTGCCAAAGATCTCCTTGCGGACGTCTTTGAACAGATCGGCTACCAGCAGGAGAACCCCGGTTTGCGCAACAGCTACCTGGCCGGGGCGCTTGAGCTTCGATCGGGGATCCCGCAGGGCGTCATCCCGGCCACCAGCAGCCCCGATGTCATCCGCGCGATGTCTACCGAGCTGTTTCTGAATTTTCTCGGCATCAAGATGGACAGCCGCAAGGCCGAGGGCATGCGATTCACGATCAACCTGATCACCCCGGACAACGGCGAGAAGTTCCTGATCGAACTCGAGAACGCCACGCTCACGAATCTGGCCGGCTTTCTCGCGGACGGCCCGGACCTGACGCTGACCATCAAGCGTTCCGATCTGGAACAGACCATGATCGGCGCCAAAACCCTGGAGGCCCAGATCGCCGCGGGCGCCTGCAAGGTCGAGGGCGACGCGGGCATCTTGAAGCAGATCGCCTCGACGATGGTCGACTTTGATCCGCGTTTCGAGATCATGCCCGGCACGAAGATCCGGCCGTCGGATGCCAAGGAAGCCAATCCCTACGAGGCCGTCCCAGGCACACCCATTGCGGAGTAGAATGCGCCGTTCCGGTGATCGAGGCGAACCCCATTCCTCGTCAGGAGACCGATGCGATGACGCACCGCCGGCTGCCCGCAAGCACCGCACCACGCGCCGAAGGACTAGATCACTGACAGGGCCGTGTCAACCTGAGGAGCAAAACGGACCTTCCGCTGCCTCCGCTCAGCGGAGTTCGAAGATCGCCGTATCGGGCGACTGAAACTCATACGTAAACTCCTTGACGTTCTCCGCCACGACCTTGTCGTTGAATAGATCGATCACCTTTCGGCACTGCGACGGCAAGTAGACTCTCTTGGGCCCGCCATCCTTAACGTGAATGGCCAACAGCTTGCCGTTCGAGTACACGGGAGTCGCTTCGTCGGTATACTGGTGAACGCCGGCGGCCCTGGTGATTTCCTTCAGGACGGCGGGAGTCATGGTCTTGTAGTCGTGACAATAGACGGATCGCCAACCACCCATCTCGACCGTTTGGGGATCTTTGGTTCCGTATTCCACGCCAGTCAACTGTTTGACCCGGGAGACGTCGAGCGACTTGCCGTCGGAGATGCCCGGGGCATAGAGCCAAACGAGCGTCCGGCCATTTCGGCAAAGGCAGGTCTTCAGGATCTTGGCCCGCTCCGGCGTGATCAACACCGTCGCCGGAAGAAACACGGCCTTGTAGCGTGAGAGGTCGATCGAGGGAATGTCATTGAAAGAGTAGACGTCCAGCGGCGCCCCTGTCTTGTTGAGCGTATCCCGGAATCCCCTGGCCAGTGCGGAGGCGTGCGGCATCTTCTCGTTGAAGTAGACCGCACTCTGAGGATCGGCAATCAACAGCGTCTCGGCAGCCGAGGGAGAGGTGTCGTGGATGAACCGGTCGGAGATGGTTTTCAACCGGGAGATGACCTTCCGCGTCTCTTCCTCGCGATACCAACCTGCCCACATGTCGAACCACCACAGCGACGCATGGTTGACGAGCGCGAAGGCCGCCTCGCGCTTTAGGCCGGCGTTGTCGTCGGCCTGCGTGTGCCAGGCCCCCTTGGCGACGACGTACTCCTTCGCAACGGCGTGCGTACGATGGTCGATCTCGTGTAGATACCGCTTTCCGTACCGCAGCAACGTGCCGTGGACATGCTGCGGACCGGAGCCGCCCCCAATCTGCCGATCGTCGTACGTGCCCGGACTGATGAAAAAGTCGATATCCGGGCTGGCCGCGACCCGTTCGTAGTCCAGGTGGCCGAACGAGGCCTGTTTCCGGTCGCTCACCAGGTAATACCCGAAGAAGACGCCAATTTCCTTGCGGGCAGGGATCTTCTGCCGGGCGACTTTGGCGAACTGGAGGATCGCCGAGGCGATGATCTCGTTGTGGAAACGCCAGTATTGGATCTTCTCCATCTCGGTCGCCGGGTCGTAGACGACGTTTTCGTGAGCGGCCTTGGCCAGGCTCGTTTCGCCCGGCACGTCGTCGCCGAATCGCAGTCCGTTCTTCTTGCACCAGGTCCGCCAGGCGGCATTCTTCACTCGGCTGGAACGCCCCCGGTCGTACTCGTACCATTCCGACGTTCCCCCGCCGGAAAGGATGTACGCCTCGATCTTGTCGCCGTATTTCTTCTCCGAGTAATCGATGAAGTCGATCATCCACTGCGTGGTGACCTTGATCCAGTTGGGATCGGCGGCGGCGTGGCTCACGTCGGAGAAAGAATCCAACGCAAACCGTCGCGTGAGCCAGTACGGCGTATTGAGGTCGATCATGCAGAGGAACTTCGCCTTCGGATTGGCGCCGAGCAGGTCGTCGACCTGCTTGTCATAGGCCGCGAAGTCGTAGTTCTTGATCCCTTTCCAGATCAACGGGTATTTGCAGTACTCGAACCCCAGCGAGTTGATCGCGTTGGCCGCGAAGAAGCACCGCGTATCGATGCCCATCCGGCCGAACTCGGCGGTCATCTCCAGTTCCGGCCAAAAGGAGCGATAGCAGTAGTAAATTCTCTTGTCGATCGTCGCCGAGGTGTAGACTTTCGGCTCAGCGCCCACAGGAGTCTCCGCGCGAAGGGAGCGGGCTGGCAGGCAAACTTCTTGGAGCAAGAACAG
>JBDKTH010000376.1:0-9228 GCA_039680305.1 Thermoguttaceae bacterium
GGGATTTGTCGCTTTCGTGCCAAGCCCGGAGCGATGCCGTTGACGAGGAGAACCGCGGGGTGGCCGATACGATCGTCCTCGGCTCTAGGATTGGCCCTGAGTGCGTGGGCCGGTCGGAACCGGCCGCTCCGGCGGCCAAGGGGCGTAGCCGTGGGCGCAAGCCCACGGGAAGAAACGCCCCACGCACCTCGCCAACCGCGCAGCGGTGACGTGCCTTCCGCGACGTCACCGCTGCGCGGTTGAGGCGAGATTCCCGAACGCACCATCCCGTGGGCTTGCGCCCACGGCTACGTCCCTTGACCGCTGCGCGGTCCGTGGCCTTGCCATGGAGCATCGGGGGCGGCTTCGCCTCTCCCTATCCTGCCCTTGGACACCCGAGTCATGCCTTCGAAAACGCACCGTTCCATTCCACTTAGAGTCTGTCCGCGGTCGGCCCTTATTCGCGGATCTCCACCTTGTCGACATAGCGCTCGGTGATAGCTTGGAAACGCCGAAGCTGATCTTGCGTGCAACGTTCATACGTCTGGTAGGCGGGATCCAAGACGCGCGTGGCACGGAAGTTCTGCAGGACGAAGCGAGCGGCCCCCTGGCAGAAGCGGGCGATCGCCTCGATGGTCGACTCATTATGGAATGGGGCAAGGACCGTCGTGCGGAACTGGTGGGCAACGCCCGAAGAGCGGAGCAGGTCGCGGCTTTCGGCAAGCACACTGGTGTCGACGGCCACGCCCGTGATTTCCTGGTAGCGGGCCGGATCGTGTTTTACGTCCATCGCCACGTAGTCCAGCAGCCCTTCGTGGAGGGCTTCTCGCAGCATGGCGGCGTTCGTGCCGTTGGTGTCGAGCTTCGTCGAGAAGCCAAGCTCGCGGAGGTGACGCAGGAACCCGAGGAGATCCGCCTGGAGCGTGGGCTCTCCGCCGGAGACGACGACACCATCGAGCAAGCCCTGACGGCCTTTCAGGAAGGCGAGCACCTGTTCTTCTGCAACCGGTTCCCCTCCTGCCGGAGCGGGGCCAATCAACTGCGGATTGTGGCAATAGCCGCAACGCAGGTTGCATCCCTGGGTGAAGAGGATGCAGGCCACCTGGCCGGGGAAGTCGAGGAGCGTCAGGGGATGGAAGCCGCCGAAACGCATCACGGGCTACATCAGGGGTAAGGTCAAGCCGGTCTGCCCCTGGTACTTCCCAAGCCGGTCGGCGTAGGAATCCTGGCACGGGCTGTCGCTCTCGAAGAAGAGGACTTGCGCCAAGCCTTCGCCGGCGTAGATCTTCGCCGGCAGGGGCGTCGTGTTGGAAATTTCCAGTACGGCGCGGCCTTCCCAGCCGGGCTCGAAGGGAGTCACGTTGACGATCACTCCGCACCGCGCGTAGGTCGACTTGCCCACGCAGATCGTCAGCACGTTGCGGGGGATCCGAAACGTCTCGACGCTCACCGCCAGGGCGAAACTGTTGGGCGGGATCAGGCAGGTCGGCCCATTGACCTCGACCAGACTCTTGGGGTCAAAATGCTTCGGGTCGACGATCGCGCTGAAGACGTTCGTGAAGACGCGGAATTCGTCCGCCACGCGAATATCGTAGCCGTACGAGGACACCCCGAAGGAAATCACCGGCTGGCCGTCGACCTGGCGGACCAGGCGGTCGACAAACGGTTCGATCATGCCGTGCTTCCTCGCCATCGTCCGAATCCACGTGTCCGGTTTAATGCTCATCGTCGCCTCTCTTGTCGTCAAGGGTGGTGCACGCTTGTCGGAGACCATGAGGGCCTCGCACGGCGCTCGCGGCGTCAACGATCCGGTAGGTCTTGCGAATCGCGAACTCGGCCTGCTTTCCCGCATTCCACTGGTGGATGGGGCGAAGATAACCAACGACCCGCGAATAGACCTCCGTGTCGCCGCCGCATTCGGGACACACGCGCGTCTCGCCGCGAAGGTAGCCGTGCTCCGGGCAGATCGAGAACGTCGGCGAAAGCGTGAAGTAAGGAAGCCGATAGTGCTCGCATACCTTACGCACGAATCGCTTGACCGCCTCGGGATTGGGCACCGATTCGCCCAAGAAGACGTGCTGCACAGTCCCGCCCGTGTAACGGGCTTGCAGGGAATCCTGGAGATCCAGGACGTGAAAAATGTCGTCCGTGTGGTGGACGGGCAGTTGGGTCGAATTCGTGTAGAACGGCTCCGCCGTGGGAGCGACGCTGGCGTCGAGGCGAAGATCCGGGAACCGCTGGCGGTCGAGCCTTGCCAGGCGATAGGCCGTTCCCTCGGCCGGCGTTGCCTCGAGGTTGTAGAGGTGGCCGGTCAGTTGTTGGAAGTCCTGAAGCCGCTTGCGCATGTGATCGAGCACAAGCCCGGCAAACCGGATCCCCTCGTCGGTGCTGATGTCGTGTCCGAGCAGATTCAGGCAGGCCTCGTTCATGCCGACGAGCCCAATGGTCGCGAAGTGGTTGTGCCAATAGTGGCCGAAACGCTGCTTGACCCCCCGCAGATAGAACTTGGTATAGGGATAGAGGCCTTGGTCGGTGAACCGTTCCAGGACCTGGCGTTTCGTCTCCAGGCTCGTTCGGGCCATCTCCAGCAAGCGGTCGAGCCGGTTGAGAAAGTCTTCTTCGGAGGAGGCCAGATAGCCGAGCCGCGGCATGTTGATCGTCACCACGCCGATCGATCCGGTCAGCGGATTCGCGCCGAAGAGTCCCCCGCCCCGGTGTTCGAGCGAGCGGAGATCCAGCCGCAGCCGGCAGCACATCGATCGGGCGTCTTCGGGCGAGATGTCCGCGTTGATGAAGTTGGCGAAGTAGGGGATGCCATACCTCGCCGTGGCCTCCCAAAGCTGCGCCAGTCCCGGAGCCTCCCAGTCGAAGTCGGCCGTAATGTTGTAGGTGGGAATGGGGAAGGTGAACACGCGCCCCTTGGCGTCTCCCTCGGCCAACACGGCCAAGAAGGCTCGGTTGAACAGATCCATTTCGTGCTGGAACTCGCCGTAGGTCTCCGCCTGCAACTGGCCGCCGAGGATCACCGCCTCGTCGCGGAGCATCCGCGGGGGCTGCAAATCGAGCGTGACGTTGGTGAACGGCGTCTGGAATCCGACCCGGGTGGCGACGTTCAGGTTGAAGATGAACTCCTGCAGGGCCTGCTTGACTTCCGCATAGTCGAGGCCGTCGTGGCGGATGAACGGCGCCAGCAGCGTATCGAGGTTTGAGAACGCCTGGGCCCCGGCCGCCTCGCCTTGGAGCGTGTAGAAGAAGTTCACGATCTGTCCCAACGCCGCGCGGAAGTGCCGGGCCGGACGGCTTTCCGCCTTGCCCGACGCGCCTTGGAACCCCGACGCCAACAAGTCGCGCAGATCCCAGCCCACGCAGTAGGCCGAGAGCAGGCCGAGGTCGTGGAGATGGAAGTCGCCGGACACATGCGCTTCGCGCACCTCCGGCGTGTAGATCTTGTTGAGCCAGTAGACCTTGCTCGTTTCGCTGGAGATGTAGTTGTTGAGGCCCTGAAGCGAATAGGCCATGTTGCTGTTCTCTCGCACGCGCCAATCGAGGCAGTCGAGATAGCGATCGATCAGATCGAGGTCAGCCTTCTGGACCATCTCGCGGATGCGTGTGTGCTGATCGCGATAGAGGATGTAGGCCTTGGCCGTCTTCTTGAAGGGCGAGGCCAACAGGACCTCTTCCACGATGTTCTGGATGGCCTCCACGGTGGGCGAGTCGGCCTGGGGCATCATCTGCAGAATGCCGAGCACGCGAACGGTCAAGGTCCGCGCGGTCTCCTCCCCGAATTCCCCCGTGGCGGTGCCCGCCTTGAGAATGGCCAGCGAGATCTTCGCCGCGTCGAACGCGACAAGCTCTCCGTCCCGCTTCCGAATCGTAACCGTCGACGACGTTGCGGTGCGATCCGCCGAGGCCCGTGGAATGGCGGTGGACATGGTCGGTCTCCTTTCCTGCGCACGGCAACTCGCCGGCGCTGCAAATTCCTTTCGCGACTGCACCGAGCGAGGAGGAGCAGACGGGCCGAGTGGAGATTCGGCCGCGGCGCCAACGATGGGCGCACGGCCGAAGACCGGACCGACAACACCTTCCCCTCGGAAGTGATCATCGACAGATCGCAGTGTGCTGGCAGGTCTTCGGGCTTACAGGCGATCTCGTCCGACTAGGCCGAACGGAGGGGGCCTACTGGCCGTCGCTTCCCAGCCCTTCGGGGCCAGTGCTTGGTGACGGCGGTCGTTCCTGTTTACCGCTGCGGGGCAGCCACGGACTTGCACCGTGTTCCCTCTTGCGACGCTCCTCAAAGCGGAGCGAACCAACGGGAGGTCACTATATCTTGTGCCATGAAACTGTCAAGCCACTAGATCTGACAATTCCTCAGCGCCGATCTTTACATCCCGCCGCCAAAGCTTTCACCGATCTTTTACCTGGGCGGCGGTGGTTGTCGATTGACAGTCGGCCAGGAGCCCCTACACTGAAGACAGTGACTGGTGGCCGGCTGCCTGCTTGGGCAGTCGCGCAAACAGGGAACTCCGGTGCGAATCCGGGACGGCCCCGCCGCTGTGAGCGAACACCGATCGAGGTTGCCGATTCTTGAGGCCATTGTTGCGTGTCTGGCTGAGCCACCGCAGCGAGAAGGCAAGGCAGCGTTGACGTTCGCAAGTCAGAAGACCTACCAGTTGCTCAGTACTACCACGACGCCTTTGCGAGGGATGGGGCGAGCGAGATTCCGATGCCGAGTAAGTCGCTCTTTGAACACGACACGTACACCACTCGTTCCCGCAAGGGATGGAGTCTGCTCAGGGCCTTTCCCTCCTTGGCCTTCTACTGCCAGGAGTTCGCCCTCGTCGTGAAGTCCAGCCGGATGGCCCGACGAGGCGAGTATGACACGGCCGCGTGGGTAGCCAGCAGCCTGGACCTTTTCCGGGCGTTGGAATCCGTCGGCGTCCAGTTCGAGATCACGGGCCTCGATCACGTCCGGAATCTCGATCGACCGGTCGTCTTTGCCGGAAACCATATGTCAACCCTCGAGACCTTCGTGCTGCCCACGCTCCTCGGGAGGTTTCACGAAACGACCTTCGTCGTGAAGCAGAGCCTGATCGATTATCCGGTCTTCAAGCACGTCATGCGATCACGCGATCCCATCCCGGTCAGCCAAACGAATCCCCGCGCCGACCTCGCCGCCATACTCGAGGGCGGGGAACAACGATTGAAGGCCGGCGTTTCGGTCGTCGTCTTCCCGCAATCCAAGCGTACGCCTGTCTTCGATCCTGCCGAATTCAACACCATCGGCGTGAAGTTGGCGAGGCGAGCCGGAGTCCCGATCGTCCCCATTGCATTGAAGACGGACGCCTGGGGGATCGGCCGATACCTCGCGGATTTTGGCCGAATACGGCCGTCGTCCAAGGTGCATTTTTCCTTTGGCGAACCGATCTCGATCAAGGGGAAAGGCCGCGAAGAGCATCAGGCGATCTTGCAGTTTATCTCGGCCAAGCTCGCCGAGTGGAGTACGTGAGGCCCATCGCCTGCGGCCTTCGCCCGTCAACGCCGCCAGATATCGCATTTCACGCCGAGGTTTTACCGCTCTCGCAACGACCCGTGCCGACGAGGGAGCGTTTTGCCATGACGAGAATTCCCGTGGAACGGAGCCTTGATGCCATGAAGGAGTGTGTCGCCGCTGAACCGGTCCTGTCGTTCGGCGAGGAATTGGTCAATGCCCTCACGCACGGTTTCGGGGCACTGGCCATCGCCGTTGCCTCGCCCTTTCTACTCATCGCGTCGCTCGACCATGGGGCCGCCTTCATTGTCGGAGCGGCCGTCTTTGTCGTCACCGCCGTCCTCCTTTACCTCGCCTCGACCATCTATCACGCCTTGCGTCCCGGCCGAACAAAGCGTTTCTTCCAGCGCATCGATCACATCGCCATCTTTCTCCTCATCGCCGGGACCTATACACCTTTCACCCTCGGCGCGCTTCGCGGTCCATGGGGTTGGAGCCTGTTCGGCGCCATTTGGGGACTGGCGCTCGTCGGCGTTGTCATCAAGGGCCTGGGCACCCTGGAGGTCTGCTCGCTGCTGCGATCCGACCGCCTTTCGCTCGGCCTCTACCTGGCGATGGGCTGGCTCGTGCTTCTGGCGATCGGGCCCGTCGTACGCCACGTTCCGACCCCAGGACTCCTGCTCCTGCTCTGCGGCGGGCTGGCCTACACGCTCGGTACGGCCTTTTATTGCTACGAGCGGATTCCGTACTTCCATTCGGTCTGGCATCTGTTCGTGCTTGCCGGCACCGCCTTCCACTTCGCCGCGGTCATGAACTACGCCGCCTGAAAAGGAACTTCGCCATGGCAGGGCTTACCAATCCAATCATCATCCAGGGCGGAATGGGGGTTGGCGTTTCTTCGTGGCCGCTCGCCCGGGCCGTGTCCCTGACCGGCCAACTGGGAGTCGTCTCCGGTACCGCCCTGGACGCGGTTCTGGCCCGCCGGCTTCAGCTTGGCGATCCGGATGGCCATGTTCACCGCGCGCTGGACGATTTTCCATTTCCTGAAACGGCCCAACGCATCCTGGCCCGCTACTACATCGACGGCGGGAAATCTCCGGAGTTGCCCTTTGCCGCCCACCCGCTCCCGCTCCCCCTGATGACCCGCGAGGCGCTTGAATTGTGCGTCGTCGCCAATTTCGTCGAGGTCTATCTGGCCAAGGAGAATCATGAGGGACTTGTCGGCATCAATTACATGGAAAAGCTCCAACTGCCGACGTTGCCCTCGCTGTTCGGCGCGATGTTGGCGCAGGTCGACTACGTCTTGATGGGCGCGGGCATTCCGCGGAGCATTCCCGGCGTCTTGGACCGGTTGTCGGAAGGCCAGTGCGCCGAGCTGACACTCGACGTGGAAGGGGCCGCCAATTCCGATCGGTTTACGGTCCGATTTGACCCCCTGGAACTGTTCGGTCCGCATCTCCCCTGGCTCCGTCGCCCGCGTTTTCTGGCGATCGTCTCCTCGGCGGTGCTGGCAACCGCCCTGGCTCGCAAGGCCACTGGATATGTCGACGGATTCGTCATTGAGGGGCCCACGGCCGGCGGGCACAACGCGCCGCCGCGGGGCGCCGTACAGCATAACGAGCGCGGCGAGCCGGTCTACGGTCCTCGCGACCGCCCCGATCTGGGAGTGTTCCGATCCCTGGGCCGCCCGTTCTGGCTGGCCGGTTCCTATGACTCGCCGGAGAAGGTCGCCGAGGCCCTCGCGGCCGGGGCTGCGGGGGTACAGGTGGGAACGGCATTTGCCTTCTGCGAGGAATCCGGACTTCAGCCCGAGTTGAAATACGCCGCCATCCAGATGTGTCGGCAAGGTGTCGCGGACGTCTTCACCGATCCGGTTGCCTCGCCTACGGGCTTTCCGTTTAAGGCATTGGAGTTGCAGGGAACGCTGTCCGATCCCGAGATTTACGATGCTCGGACGCGGATCTGCGATCTGGGCTACTTGCGCCACGCCTACCGGAAGCCGGATGGCTCGCTTGGCTGGCGATGCCCTGCGGAGAATGTCGACGCATATTCGGCCAAGGGAGGAAACCGGAACGATACGGTCGGACGCAAGTGCCTCTGCAATGCGCTAATGGCCAACGTCGGCCTGGGACAAGTGCGCTCACAAAGCGGCGGTGAGCTGCCCTTGGTCACTGCCGGCGACAGCATCCAACAGATCACCGGCTTCCTGGCATCCTCAACGGCCGATTCGTATCGTGCCGGCGACGTCGTCGATCGGCTGCTCTCGGGGCTCCGCTTGTCCTACTGCTTACCGCCTGCCGCATTCCCCGCCACGCCGGAAACGACGGTGAAGTAGCTGGGCACGACGCGGTCGAAATACTCGGGACGCATCTCGGTGGGCAATTCGTTGTAGACGCAATAGTTGTGGACCTGGCTGAGCAGGTCGCGGGGGTGGCAGCGGCGCAACGCGCGGCCGTGTGGACGATAGTGCTTTTCGATCAGGTACTCGACCACGTCCTTGCGATACTCGCACTGGAACGACGCCGCATACAGCCGGAAAATGCGATGGAACTCTTCGACGCTCGGGTCGCCAATCTCGATCTTGTAGGGGATTCGCCGCAAAAAGGCCTCGTCGACCAGATCGCTCGGTTCGAGGTTCGTCGAGAAGATGATCAACTGCTCGAACGGCACCTGGATCTTCTTGCCCGTCGAGAGGGTCAGGAAGTCGTGGCGGTTTTCCAGCGGAACGATCCAGCGGTTGAGAAGTTCCTCGGGCTCGACGCGCTGGCGCCCGAAGTCGTCGATCAACAGGCAACCGCAGTTGCTCTTGACCTGCAAGGGGGCCTCGCTGACGTTGGCCCGCGGATCGTGCCGGATCTCCAGGTTATCCATCGTCATCTCGCCACCGATGACGACCGTCGGCCGGCGGACCCGCACCCAGCGCGGGTCGTGTTCCGTGGCTTTTAGCAGGGTGTGTTCCTGCGACTTGACCGCCTGGTGATAGGCCTGGTCGTAGATCTTGATCAGTTGGCCGTCCTCGGTCAGCGCGTAGGGAAGCCAGATCTCCTGGCCGAAGCAGGCGGTCATGCGCCGGGCGAGCGTCGACTTGCCGTTGCCGGGTGCCCCGTAGAGGAACAGGCCGGCCCCGGAGTTCACCGCCGGCCCGAGGGCTTCAAACAGGCTGGGATCGACCGAGATGTCGGCGAAGGCCTGTTCCAGTTGGTGACGCTTGGGGGCCTCGGCGCGAATGGTCTGCGCGTCGACGGAATTCACGTAGTCGGCCAGCGGCACCGGCGCGGGGCCGACGTAGCCGCAGGCGTTCATCGCCGCCTGAGCCCGGTCGCGCCCTTGCTCGGTGAGCATGTAGTGGTAGTCGTTGACCGGTGCGGAGCCGGTGTGGACAAGGATCTGCCGGGTGCGGAGCGACTGCAACAGACCTTCGAGGATCCCGAACGGCAAACAGATGTGGTCGGCAATCGCCCGGCCGCAGGCGTTGCCGACCACGGAGACGTATTTGAGCACCAGCGATTCGATGAGGGAAACAGCCAAACCCGTCTCTTCGAGTGTCCGCGGTGGGGCCGGATGAAAGCTTTCATCCGAAAGGATCGCGGCCAGCAGCGGGCTACACGTCGAATCGTGCGCAATCGTTGACATAAACCTTTCGCCCTGAGCATGGGGTGCGATGGGTCGCTCCCGCCACCAGATGGATGGGGAAGAACCGTCTAAAGACTAGGTCACGATCAGGTGGGGAACGACAATCATTCGTAAGTGGGGGTCCGGGA
>JBDKTH010000649.1:0-2001 GCA_039680305.1 Thermoguttaceae bacterium
AGCCGGCGATCGCCAGGACGGGGATCGCCAGCCAGTAGCGTGCGACCAACATCGCCAGCCCTAGGGCGAGATTGTAGAACGGCGTGTTGGCGCTGAGTCCCGCAAAGGCGCTGCCGTTGTTGTTCCCCGCCGACGAAAAGGCGTAGAGCACCTGGCTGAACCCGTGGGGACCGGGATTCGTGGTGCCCGCCGTGCCCCAGGGGCCGACGACGGCAGTGGCGGTGCCGGCGAGCACGACAAGCGGCGGGATCAGGATCACCAGGGCCGCCATCTTCATCTCGAACGCCTCAATCTTCTTCCCCAGGTACTCAGGCGTGCGCCCGACCATCAGCCCCGCCACGAAGACGGCGATGAGGGCAAACACCAGCATCCCGTAGAGCCCACTGCCCACGCCGCCGAAGATCACTTCGCCAAGTTGGATCAGCCACATGGGCACGAGCCCTCCCAGCGGCGTGTAGGAGTCGTGCATCGAGTTGACACTGCCGTTGGAGGCCGCGGTGGTGGCGGTCGCCCAGAGCGAGGACTGGGCGATGCCGAACCGCAGTTCCTTACCCTCCATGTTCCCGCCGGGCCGATTGACGGCCACCCGCTGGTCAATCAGCAGCGGGGCGAGCGCCGGATTGCCCGCTTGCTCCGCCCAGTAGCACATGGCTAGAAGCGGTACGAAAATCACGACCATCGCCGCCAAGACGGCCCGTCCCTGGCGGATGTCGCCAACCATCTCGCCAAACGTATAACACAACGCGGCGGGGATCAACAGGATGGCAAGCAACTCCAGGAAACTGCTCAACGGGGTGGGGTTTTCCAATGGGTGCGCCGAATTGACGTTGAAGAAGCCGCCGCCGTTGGTGCCCAACTGCTTGATGATCACCTGCGACGCGGCCGGACCAACCGCGATGGTTTGCTCGGTGACCGGCTTGCCCTCGGCATCCTTGGTCGGCTCCAGGAGCGTCACGGCCTGGTAGGGTCGGAACGTCTGCACCACGCCTTGCGAGACGAGGAAGAGGGCCCCCATGAGCGACATGGGCAGCAGGATATAAAGGGTGCTCCGCACCAGATCGTACCAGAAGTTGCCGAGCGTGTGTCCCGACCGCCGCACAAACCCGCGGATCAGGGCCACCAGCACCGCCATGCCCGTAGCTGCCGACACGAAGTTCTGCACCGTGAGTCCGAGCATCTGCGTCAGGTAGCTGAGCGTCGTCTCCCCGCCGTAGTTCGGCCAGTTGGTGTTCGTCGCGAAGCTCACGGCCGTATTGAAAGCCAACTCGGACGGGACGGCGGGCAACTGCTGCGGATTCAGCGGCAGCGAGTGCTGGGTCCGCAGGAGCCCGTAAACAGCCAACAGCCCGACGAGGTTGAAGGCCAGCATGGCCAAGGCGTATGTCTTCCACGACATTTCCCGCCCCGGCTCCACACCACAAATCCGATAGATCCAGCGTTCCACCGACCCCAACAGCTTGTCCAGACCGCACGGCTTTCCCTCGTACACCCTCGCCATGTACCAGCCCAGCGGCTTGGCCAGTGCTAACAGCACACCCAGGAAGAACACCATCTGGAAGATCGCGTATACGTTCATGCGAACCACTCCGGTTTCAGGAGGGCAACGGTCAGGTAGACCAGAAGGACCGCCGCGAGGATCCCGCCTATCACATAGCTCCAGTCCGACATCGCACACTCCTTCCGATCACCTCTGCCCAATGAACCGAACCAGCGCGACGGACACGCCGAAGAAAACGAACACAGCGCCCAGACAAATCAGATCCATAGGAGTCACCTCCGCCAATTCATCTGCCAGAATCCTAACGAGGATCGCGCAAAAAGGGTGTCAAAACCGGCCCTGAGCACATCAAGAAAGCATTAAGGCGGCCTGACGTCGCCCCGTGCCCCCCCATCCCCGGAGCGCTTAAGATATAGACAGGAGGCGGGGGAGGTGCTCTAGCGAAAGCCGTGACGTCTGTAGAATCTGGCCGGAGGTATGTATCCCAGCTCG
Source organism: Thermoguttaceae bacterium (assembly GCA_039680305.1). Lineage (GTDB taxonomy): Bacteria > Planctomycetota > Planctomycetia > Pirellulales > Thermoguttaceae > JBDKTH01. Next base: position 1,991 of record JBDKTH010000649.1, read on the forward strand.
ATTGCGATTCC
>JBDKTH010000743.1:0-2496 GCA_039680305.1 Thermoguttaceae bacterium
AAGATGTTCGGGACGCCACTTATTGACTGTCGTTCTAGTTGTGGTACACTAGTTCCATATTTGACGGCCCAATGGTGGGGTCTGTGGTAGGTGGGGGAGAGAGAAATGGCCAAGAAGAGCGCCAAAACCAGCAAGAAGGATCAGCCCGCCAAAACGCAGCCATTCACGGTCGACGGCTATCGGGAAGTCCTCGTCGATCTCAAGGCGGCGATGACGGCCCTAGAGAACGTCGTTGCGACGATGGAGCTGGTTGGCTTGGTGCAGATGGAGCCGCGCTATTGGGCCGGTGCCAAGGCCGGGATTGAGAACCTACATCGGTTCACACTCTCCTCCGAAGCCGACGCGAAGTTCTTCTCCATGGGCGACGTCGGGGAACGGGTGAAGGCAGCAAACATGAAGGCCATCGCCAAGTTCCTCACGGAGCACCAAGGCCAAGTCAAGAAGTAGGCCTTGCGAGTATCGATGTTTGTCGTTTGTAGTCGTTATTTAACGTAAGCAATGGCGACCGTTCTAAGGCACACAAACGGCGTTTGCAGCGGACGTTGCGGCGAATGGAAGGGCTGGCTCCGGTTAGGCTGAAAATCCCGGTGTCGCCGGTTCGACCCCGGCCCTGTCCACTTCGGTAAGTCCTTAGATGAAAACGCCTTGCGATGATGAGTCGCAAGGCGTTTTTTGCTATCACGGGGCGTCTTTTCGGCCAATTTGCGGCCAAGACTCAGTCGAAGGGCCGATCGAGCTTCCGGCGGCTGAGGCCCCAGTCAATTGCGCAACTCACGAACTTCCTCCGCCGACAGGGCGCGGTTCCAGACTCGCAGATGGCTGACGGCGGCCTGGGGCTTGGGCGGTTGGACGCGGGGGTCGGTAAATCCGCCGGCCAGAGATACGGGGCCTTGGTTGGTCAGCAGTTTTCCGCCGTCGCGGGGTACCCGCCGTACCAACTTGCCGTCGACGTAGAAACAGACCTCCGCGTCATGGGCGGAGTAGGTCACGGCCACGCGATGCCATTGGCCGTCGAACAACGAGTGGTTGGAGCCGATATCCATGAACGAGCCGGGCCCCTTGGCGAAGCTGGCCGAGAAGGAAAGGTCTCCGTTTTCCCGGCCGAGGAACACGCCCCAATTCCGATGTTCGCCCTTCCACTTGGTGGCCAACGACTCCCAGGTGCCCGTGGGCCCTTGGCTGCGAAAACGGGCGGCCACTGTGACTTCGTCGGTGACGTTGGCCCCGGACGAGTCGGGCAGCTCGATTGACTTGCTGGTCTCCGCATCGTAGCGGAGGATCGGCTCGCGTCGGCCTTCGAGCATCACCACCTGGGCCGGTACGACGAACGACAGGCCATTGGCCGATCGCCACGGCTCGATCCCGCTAACCCAGGCCTCGGCCGTGCGAGTGAGCGTAATCCGTTTTTCGCCGCCGGCGGGCAGTTCGACCGTTTCCTTCGCCCAGGTCAAGTGCACGGGCACGGAGAAGGGATTGCGCAAGGTCACTTCGAGCGAACGGCTTTCGCCTGGCAGCACTTTCAAGATGGCTGGCGATGCGTCGATCGGACGTATGGCGGCCAGTGACACTGGCACATCGCGGAGGAAGACGGGCGTTTCGTCGAGCGTGGCGAGCCAGACGCCGTCGACCACCGGGGCTTCCTGCGGATTGCCCATCAGATCGACCGTTTCCAGGCGTCGGCGATCGCCGACCTGGAAGGCCAATTGCCTGGTTCCGCGATGCGACCACGCAACGGCCTCCCGACGCTCGCCATTGCCGAACACCAACACCGAAACGCCGTCGCCGGCGGCCACTTCCCGCTGGAATCGCCGGCCGGCCAACTCGGTTGCCAGCGTGCGATAGGCGAAGTACGACGGCTTGGGCGTCAGGTCGTTGTAGAGGATGCCGAAGTGATGCTCGTTGTAGGTGGGATCCACTCCGTCGTCATGGTAGTCGTACCAGGCGATGTTCTCGACGCCGTGCGCCATGGCGAGCGAGTAGGACCGCACCAGCAACTGAGCTGAACGCGATTCGCTCGAACCGCTCGGGTCGGTCGGCCAGCCGACTTCCGTGATCCAGATCGGCAGCCGGCGTCCATACTTGGCCGTCAGATCACTGATTGCCTGGAGATCCTCGAGGTAGCCCGACTCCTCGGGCGTACGAGGTTGGCGGTAGGGGTGAATGGAGATGGCGTCCTTGGCCTGGCCGCCGCCGCGTTTCAAAACTTCTTCGACGAACTCGTAGGGCTTGGTATACCGAAGGCCATTGGGGCCGGCCAGCGAACAACCGAGCACCAAGGCCTGGGGATCGGCCCGCTTGATCGCCTTGTAGGAGGCGATCAGGAACTGGGTGTATTCCTCCGGACTCGGTTCGGGCGACCAGAAGCTGAGCAGGTTCGGCTCGTTCCAGATCTCCCACACACGGGCGCCGGCCTGCTTCTGTCTGGCCACGACTTTCTCCACCGCCGCGGACCAGTCGTTCAGACGCGGCATGCACGCCCACGCACGCAGCGATCCT
>JBDKTH010000570.1:0-2280 GCA_039680305.1 Thermoguttaceae bacterium
GATCCTGGAGTGGAAACCCAAGTCAAAACAGGTGATTAGCGAGTGAGGCTTGCCCAAAAGATCTGCCGTGAGCCGAGTGGAGGTTCCGATCGTCATGGTCCATGAGCCCGACAACCCGTATCGCTCGCCGCAAGCGACCTGCGAGCCCTTCGATCAACCGCCGCCGTCTCCGTCGGACCCGCGACGATTCGACTGCCCGCAGTGCCAATTCCGCTTCTCCTTCTGGAAGGTCTATTGGCGGCAAGCACTCGGGACCTTCTCTTGCCCCCAATGCGACGCCCGATTGAAAGCCGCCAAGATGGGGATCGGTCGATGGTTCACAACCGCCCTTGGTTTTGCTTTTGGGCTCGTTGCCGGATTGCTGGCCTCGCTCATTCTAGGGCCCGACGATTCCCGCATGAGGCTTCCCTCCGATGCGATCGGCCGGTATTGGCTGATTCCCCTCTTCTTCATCGCCGTGGCATTGGCCTATGCTGCCGGTTACTTCATTGATCGTCGGTATACCTACCTGCGATTGAAGGACCCGTCCCCATCGAAAGGCGAGGGACGCGAGGCCTAGCGCGTAGGGCGTGAAGTACAACACATCCCCACATCCCCACCGCCCCCGCTCACGTCCGCCGGTGCTTCTGACGATACTTCAACGGCGTGAGCCCTTCGGCCTGGCAGAAGGCGCGGGCCATGGCGTCGCTGCTGGAAAAGCCGGCGGCGTGGACGATCTCGCCGATCGAGAGGTCGGTCTGGGTCAATAGGCGGCGGACGCGCTCCAGGCGGCAGCGGAGCATTTCTTCCCGCACCGTGTAGCCCAGGGCCTGGTGGAAGCGGCGTTCCAGGGAACGGCGCGTGATGGACAGCTGCCGGGCAAGCCCCTCCACGGTCAACGGCTCGTGGTCCTGGCTCCAGATCAGACGCATGGCCTCGGCCACGGCCCGGTCCTGCAGGGCCTTGACCTCGCGCGGGCCTTGCACGATCAGTTCGTGCGACTCGTCGGCGCTGGCGGCCAGCACCGCAGCCAGGAGCCCGATCGTGTCGGCGGCGATCAGGTGGGGAAACCCGGCGGGTTCCTGGCAGAGTCGATGGAGGATCGACTCGTAGGTGGCCACGATCGGCGTCTGTAGACCGATGTTGAGCACGGGGCGTTGCGGGGAGAAAAAGCCGTTGGCCACGAGCCGGTCCATGAACTCGCCGTTGAAGCTGACCCAGTACTCGTCCCAGCCGACAGCCCGCTGGGGGCGGTAGCGATGCCAGACTCCCGGAAAGACTAAGAGGATCGTGCCCGCCTGGATCGGCTGGCGTGTGGTGCCGGACGACTCGAAGATGCCCTCGCCGCGGGCGACGTAGAGGACCTGGTATTCCGGCAGGCTGCGCCCCTTTTGCCAGCGAAACTCGTAGAGTTCGGGGTGGCCCTTGGGCGGATAGGGGGTGTGCGGGGGAATGGACGCGAAGCCGGCGCCGATGACCCCCAGTCCCCACTGGATGTCTCGTTGCCGGACCGGGAGGTATCGAAAATAGTCCTCTCGTCTGTCCGTCATGGCCGTCCCCCTCGCGACTGTGCCACCCCCTAGCTTAGTCAGATTGGCCGCCTTGGCAAGAGATCGGTGGAGACTCCTTGGCCTGTCGCAAGATGCGGAAAATATGTCGCAAAAGCGTGTTGAAACCGGCACTATTTCCTGTCGAGAATAGTACAGTACTAGAGTGGGGGAGCAAGCGACGGTTTTTGGGCCCAAGCGGCCACCCGTTGGGCCATGCTCCCTGCGATGAGTACGCGAATTCTTTGCCTTTATCGGATTTCATCAACGTTGGGAGGACAGAGACGTGCGACGCCATGCATTCACTCTGGTGGAACTTCTGGTGGTCATTGCCATCATAGGCATTTTGATCGCCCTCCTGTTGCCAGCCGTGCAAGCCGCCCGGGAGGCGGCGCGGCGTTCTCAGTGCAGCAACAACATCAAGCAGATTAGTCTTGCGCTGCAAAACTACCATGACACGCAACGGTCGTTTCCGCCCGGAGTGGTCTGGGGGCAAGGGGGCGTGGCCGAGCCGTTGCCGCCGTACCACCACACGTGGTGCGTGATGATCCTGCCCTACATGGAGCAGCTGCCGCTGTACCAATCGGTCAACCTCCGACTTCCCGTTTGGGGGCAGGCCGTGGTTGGAACGATGCTGCCCGCCTTGCGTTGTCCATCCGATGTCCACTTCACGACAACGCAGGACACCGACGGGATCGCCGTCACAAACTATCCGGGGAGCGAAGGCTATCACTGGCATCAAACCTCGCCGGCC
>JBDKTH010000567.1:0-2750 GCA_039680305.1 Thermoguttaceae bacterium
AATTTTTGCGAAAAGCGATTTGGCCCGACAAACTTTCTTTTCGCCCCTCGTTGCAACTCCTTATCTCATAAGCACTTACAAGTACGCCCGGAGGGATTCGAACCCCCAACCCTCGGTTCCGAAGACCGATGCGCTATCCAATTGCGCCACGGGCGCGTGGCAAGCTGCCGACGTGACGCCGACAATTCTAGTATGTGTAAGGATACACCACCAAGGGCTCAGGTTTCAAGGGTTTCCATTCCTCACCAACCGAGGGGGGCGAGACTCGTACCGAGCTGGGGCGTGAAGGGCGATGGGGAGTTGGCGTGGAACGATCAGTGGGAAATCGAACCACACGGCTCCAGGCGGCTTGACCGGTGGTTTGTCGGCGTGATATAAGTCTCTAAAATGCCCGGACTTCGGGAACGGGGAAGCTGGGCGCAGAAAGCACGGCGAGCGAATCTCCATGACGCTGATCACGTTGCGGGTCTTGGATGGTGCGGATCGGGGACGGGTCTACGACAACCTGCCCACGCCGGTGACCGTTGGGCGCGAAGAAGGAAATTCGGTCCAACTCAACGACGAACGGATCAGCCGCTTCCATCTAAAGATCCAGGAAGACCAAGGGAAGTTGGTGCTCACCGACTTGGGGAGCACCAACGGCACCAAGGTCAACGGCGAAACGGTCCAATTGTGGCTCTTGCGTCATGGGGACATCGTCGCCCTGGGGCGGACCGTTCTCTTGGTCGGGTCGGAAGAAGAGATCGCCCAGCGATTGGCGGCCCTCCGCGAAGCGAAGCGGTCGCCGGGGGGGACGTGGCATGGCGGGGAAATCGAAGAATTCTCGCCCATCGTGTCGCTGGCCTCCGAGTTTCTCTGGGGAAGTAATGCCGAGTTGCAGGAATTGCTCCGATCGCTCGCCCCGCCTGAGTTGCCAACCGGTCTGAGTCCCGGACAAGCCGCTCAGCTTTCCGAATTCCTGCAATACATTCACCTTCGCCTGCGGAGCCTGATCCAGTCGATCAAAGGCCCCGCCGGTGCCGAGGAGGTCACGCTGGAGCAGCGCCAGTGGCAGAACCTCTTGGATCTCCACGCCCGCGTCTCCGGCTATCTCCGCGCGATTGGCGAGCCGGACGTGGAAGGGTGATTTGGGAATTCTGATTTGGGATTGGACGACCTGTCCATTTGGGGATGGGGGTGGCGTGGCTCTCGCGAGCCAGACGGGAATCGCGATTCCCGCGGAATAGGGCATCAGTTTCTTCCCATTCAAATTCGCTATCTGCCCACCCCGCCGTAAATCCCAAATCCCAGAGGCCCCCACAGGGATCGGTACAATTCTTAGGGTCGCGCGATACAATCATTTCTTGGTGTCGACGCGTCGAACGAAGGATCGTTTTTGCACCCTGAGCGGCGAGAGACAGAGACAATGAGTGTGCCTCCGTTTGTTCACCTCCACTGTCATAGTCACTACAGCCTCCTGGATGGCGCGGGGCTGGTCGATCGACTGATCAACCGGACCAAAGAGCTGGGGATGACGGCCCTGGCGTTGACCGACCACGGCAATCTCTTTGGCGCCCAAGAGTTCTACGAGAAGGCGCCGTCCGCGGGGATCAAGCCGATCCTCGGCTATGAGGCGTATGTGGCCCCGGGGAGCCGCTTTCATAAAGACGCCAGCAGCATGAAGGAGGCCAGCTACCACCTGACGCTGCTGGCCCAGAACGCCGCAGGCTTCAAGAACCTGCTTCGCCTGGCCTCGGCGGCTTTCCTGGAGGGGTTTTACTTTCGGCCGCGCATCGACAAGCAACTCCTAGAGGCCCACAACGAAGGGATCATCTGTCTGAGTGGCTGCGTGTCGAGCGAGTTCAACCGGGCCCTGATCAGCGGTGCCGAGCCGGACTTCGGCAAGGCCATCGAAGTGGCCACCTGGTTCGCCAATCTCTTCCGCGATCGCTACTACATCGAGATTCAGAACAACGGCCTGGAGATCCAGCGGCTGGCCACCGAGGCGGCGGTCGAAGTGGCCAAGCGGATGGGGCTACCCCTGGTCGCCACCAGCGACGTGCACTACGTCAATCGCGAGGAAGCGGTCGCCCAGGACGTCTTGCTGTGCATCAACACGGGCAAGTTCCGCACCGACACGAAGCGGATGCGGATGGAGACCGACGAGTTCTATCTCCGCAGCCCCGAGGAGATGTACGCGGCCTTCCCCGACTACGAGGAGGCGGTCGCCCGCAGTCAGGAGATCGCCGACAGTGTCGATATCGAGCTTTCCGGCCAGCGGCATTTCCCCGTCTACGAAACGCCCGACAACTTGACCTCGGAAGACTATCTGCGGCAATTATGCGTGGAGGGGCTGAAGCGGAAGTATCAGAACAATCCCAAGCGGTTGATTGATGGCGAGCTCTCCACCGAGGTGATCGAGCGGTTGGATCGCGAGTTGGGCGTGATCAGCAAACTGGGCTTCCCCAACTACTTCCTCATCGTCTGGGACTTCGTCAATTTCGCGCGCAGCCACGGGATCGAGGCCACGGCGCGTGGCTCGGGCGTCGGCTCGCTGGTCGCGTTCGCGCTGGATTTGAGCCGCGTCTGCCCGCTGGAGTATGACCTGCTGTTCGAGCGGTTCTTGGACCTGAACCGCCGCGAACCGCCTGATATTGATATCGACTTCTGCCAGCAGCGTCGGGCGGAGGTGATCCAGTACGTCAAGGATCGCTACGGTTACGACAACGTTTCGCAGATCGGCACGTTCGGAACAATGGCGGCGCGGGCGG
>JBDKTH010000418.1:0-3849 GCA_039680305.1 Thermoguttaceae bacterium
TACGTCACCGGCGAGGTCCTGACCCTCCTCGGCGGCCGCACCACAGCCGGCTAACGCCGGTCGTGAACGATTGTGCGTGTGCCACTGCTTGCCTGGAGGGCAAGCAGTGGCACACGGCAGTCATGGCCCGACGACCACCTCACACCACGGGCTTCGCACTCCTTCAAGGTCTACCCGCAGCGTGCCTTGCTCGAAGGTCGCGGCAACTGGCTCACACCGTTTTCCCGTCGGATCCAGCGGATAGACGACGGCGGATGCCGGCATGGCAACTCTGACGGTGGCCTGGACCGGCTCGACCAGCACTGGTTCGCGGCCTCGATCCGGCACGGTTCGCTTGCCGTCGCTGAACGCTTGCCCTGTGTTCTCCGCGCGGGCCACGGCCGTGATCAACACGCGTCGCGCGGTGCCCAACGGTTCGCTGTCCAAGGAACTGACCACAACCGCCGCGAATGGGGTGCGGCACTCCACGGTCACCCCGCCCAGTTCGACTCGTCCGGCCTCGCCCAAGAACCCCACGGCGCCCTTGGTCTTGGGCGTCTGGATTTGCAGGAAACCCGGCGTGCGGTCCAGGACCAGTTCGCCCGTGTCGGAAACGTAGCGGTGTTCCACGAAGTCGGTCTTGTCGTAGCCCGGCAGGCCCCAGCGCCGGGCCGCCGTGGCGAACAGCCGGTAGTCCCAGACCGGATCGACCTTGCCCAGCGCACTGGCGTCCGGCACCACGCAAACCCGCTCTCCGGCAAAACCGAGCGAGCGTCGGCCGTCGGCCGTCAGCCCGATCGGAACCGCCCCGGCCGGCAGCCGGGCCACGTCGGCCAGCGTGTCGACCGTCAACTCCCAAGTCTTCTCCTCGCCAAGGAAGCGTTGGAAGGCCAGGGGAATCTTGTCGTTGGCAGTCGTCGACGTGAACAACTCGCTCCACGGTCCCGCGATCAAGGCCCGATTACGTTGGCGTTGCGAGCGGTCCGCCCAAGGACTCTTGGCCAGGAGGATCGCCCGACGGGCGTTCTCATAGGAGCCAACCGGCGTATAGCCGGACGAAATGACCACGTCGGCATCGCCCGAATAGCTCTCCTTGAAGTAGCTGTTGCGAACCTTGGAGAGATAGGAGAGATACCGAAACGGGGAGGACGCGTCGCCGGCATGCGACGGCCGCGCCGAAAAGATGTCGGTTTCCGAATAGCCGATATGAACCGTGTTCTTCGCTGTGGATACGTCATGGCGGTGGAACATGAGCGCCGCCGCCGGATACTCGCCCCAACGCACGGGATCCGACTGGTTGCCGAACCAGCTCAACATCTCTTCGCCGGGCGAGTAGGTGAAGAATAGCAGTCCGTCCCAGTCCTGAAGGCAGCCGTAGGCGGTCATCATCAGGAGACCTTCCGCCCGGAATTCGTTCGGCCAGGGGAAGTTGAACTCGGGCACGATCATCGGTTTCTTGGCGACCGTGCTGGAGGCCACCTCGGTGACCGGATTCGACTCCTTCGGCAACTCGGAGCTCAGCGCGGCCCGATTCTGGAACCGGAAGAACGGCTTGGCGTGCACCGCCGGATGGCACCAGTAGTTGTTCCGCGACATGAAATCGTTCATGGCGTCGGCGAAATTGCTCGCCGGGCAGAACGTCTGGTTCGTTCCGGTAATCGGCACCTTGATCCCGATCTTCGTCAAATGCGCCCGCATCTCGGTATAGTAGCGACGCTCCAGGTCGAAGAGGAAGCGGACCATGGCGTTCACGCGAGCCGGGCTGCGCGGGCCCACGTAATCGGCATCTTCCGGCCTCTGGTAAAGCCACTTGAGCGGCAGCACGACGTTGGACCGCGCCGGGTCTTCCTCGGCCGCCAGCGCGCAGCGTCCCTGGCCATCCGTCCATGCGGCAGCCAGCCCGGCCCGATCATTGTATCGAGCTAACAACCACTGGTTCCATCGCTGATTCAGCTCTTCGAGATAGCAGGGGAGGGTAAGCGTGGTGTTCTGGAAATAGAAGACCGAGTTCTCGTTGGTGATCTCCACCACGGCCACGGCCGGATCGTCAACGTAGCGGAGCCTGGTGTACGGGTTGTGGTGGGTGAAGAACTTCTCGGCGAACTCCTTCTGGAGCTCGATCATCCGGTCGTTGTAGCAACTGGCGCCCTTGATCGATCGGTGCCAGCCGTGCTCGAACTGAGAGGCATCCTTGACGCCATCGGCCTCTGCGAATTGACGGTAGTCGAGCATGTCGAAGTAGATGTAGATTCCCCGCCGCTTCAACTCGGCGAAGAAGAAGTCGAGCCGATCCATGGCCGCCGCGTCCAGGTGGCGGCTGTCGCCCTTAGAGTAGTCGATCACCGGCGACCAGACGGTGTCGATGGCGTGGATCCGCAGCAAATTTACGCCGTACTTGGCCAGCCGGGCTGCAACCCGCTTGGCCTCCTCCTTCTCCGGGCAGGCCGCCCGGCCGCAGACGTTCGTGCCAAAGAACCGAGCCCGCGTGCGATCCGCGAAATAGAAATGGCCGTCCTTGCCAACACTCACGAAGCCGTGCTTGCCGGCCGGTCCGTCCAACAAGTAACTGAGGTCGATCGTGTCGCGACTGGTGTCATCCAGCGTGAAGGTGAACGGGTACCACTTCGACGTGTCGTTGAACTCGTAGCGGATCGGTCGCTCGGTCACTAGTGGCGTGCCGTCCGCCGTGGTCAACCCGGCGAGGATCAACGTCGCCCCGGGCTGTGTCGCCACAAGACGGATGGCTTTGATCTTCGCTTCTGGGCGGGGATTGACCAGGGGGAAAAGGCCGAGCGCGACGGGCTTGTTGTCGCCATCCGTCGCTTCCCAGCCCACGACTGATTCTTTGGCCTCCAGGGGCCGCTTGAGGTCGGTGATCTCGCGATCGCACCGGAGCGGAATCGCCGTCGTCTGACCATCGCCATAGACCAATTCGTACTGGCCGACGCGACTTCCGGCCTTTGCGCCGGTGCAGGCATGCAAGAAGTAGAGCACGCTGCATTTCTGGTCCAACGGTACGGCGACAGCGGCAGGAGTCTTTTCCAGTCCCTTGCATTGGAGAACAACCGTGGCGATCCCCTGGGCGCTAGCCCCACGGCCGATGCGGAACGGGACGCCGCGAAGCCAAACGTCGCCAGCGTGTAGTGTCGCAAGAGCCTCGATGCCATGGCCCTGGGAGCCCGGCAGGCCTACTGCGTGATAGTTCTCCGGCAGTCGGTCCCCTTCGATCATGTTGATGTCGTCGAACCAAGCGGTGCCTTGACTGTTGCCGAGGCCCAGGTAGATTACCGCCGAGTTGGCCTCGGCCGGGGCCTTTGCAGTGAGTGTCACTCGCTGCCAGTCGCTCGTGCCGGTGACCGGCTGCGAGGAGCTCTCGGCCAACCACTTCCCCTCGTTCCACCAGGCGATCTGCACCGCGGCCCGGCCCGTGACACCCTTGGTCTTGACCCAAGCCTCGAGCGTGTAGGTCGTCCCCGGAGTCACTGGCCGCTTCGTGGCTGAAACCCAGCGTCCCGTGTTCTCGTCCCAATCCTTGCCGCTTGTATGCTTCGAGTCGCGGATCCGCAGGCTGTGCTTGCCCGAGTGAGCCACACGGTCGTCCCAATCCAACTTGGCCGGGGAGCGATAGGCCGACATCTGCCAGGCGTCAGGCAACCGGTCGCGATTGGCGTCATCCTCAACCGACGGGTTGTCGGCAAAGTTCACCTTCCACTCGCCGAACGCCGGAGAGGCGACCAGGCAAACGCAACAGAGAAAGATGGCTCGCATGTCAAGTGCTCCCACATTGTCTTGTCCACAGGCTACGTCGGCCCGGCCATTCAACCGCCGGCGTACCCCTGCTTGCCTGGAGAGCAAGCAGGGGTACACACA
>JBDKTH010000381.1:0-1556 GCA_039680305.1 Thermoguttaceae bacterium
GCGTTGAGGTCGCGGAAATTGGCCTTCCACAAGGCCCGGCCAGAAACGGCGAATTCGAGGAATTGCCGCCGGGCTTCTTTGTTGAAGGCCACCTTTCGGCCGGTCCGGGCCGTGTAACACTGCAACTCGTAGTCCAGGTTCGGCTCGATGTCCTCGCGACGTTCGGCCAGCCCTGGCAGGCAAAACGTCCAGAGGTTGATCCGTGCCAGAAGATCCTCGCGAAAACGCCCCTGGACGACTTCCGCCAAAAGATCCCGATTCGTGCCGGCGATGAGTTGAAAGTCGCTTGTCACGTCCTGGTCGGAGCCGACCGGCAAGAACCGCTTTTCCTCGATCGCCCGCAGGAGCATCGCCTGTTCGTCAGCCCCCAACTCGCCGATCTCGTCGAGGAAGAGAATGCCGCCGTCGGCCGTCCGCAACAGCCCAGGCCGATCGGTCGTCGCGCCCGTAAAAGCCCCTTTGACATGCCCGAACAGGGCCGACATGGCCTGATCGCCGCGCAGCGTGGCGCAGTTGACCTCGACGAACGCGCCTGAGACCTGCTGCCGCTGGCGTTTCAACTCGTAAATGCGCCGGGCCAATTGCGACTTGCCGGCGCCGGTCGGGCCCGTCAGCAGGAGCGGCGCATCGCTCGCAATCACGACCCGTTCGATCCGGTCGATCAGTCGGTTGAACTCGGCATTGCGAGTGGCGATCCCCGACTTCAGAAACGAAGTGGCCTGCTGCTGGTCCAGCTCAAAGCGGGTCGCCAGCTGGTCGTACTTCGACAGGTCGAGGTCGATGATCCGGTAGGTGCCGATCGGCTCTTGCTGGTATCTGCGGGCGGGCGGCGAGCACTGGAGGAGCTTGCCGGGGAGATGCCGCGATTCGGTCAGGAGAAACAGGCAAATCTGCGCGACGTGGGTCCCCGTGGTGATGTGCACCAGGTAGTCTTCGTGTTCCGTATCGAACGAGTACGCCCGGGCGAAATCGTGCAGGCTTCCGTAGACTTCTTCGAAATCCCAGGGGTCTTGAACCGGGAGCAGATGGGCGCGGACTTTGGTTTCCGGGGATACTGAGGCAATGTCTTCGGCCACCAGCCTGGCCAGCGGCTCCTCCTTGGGCAGGTGAAGGAACTCGAAGCGATGGACCAGGAGGTGTTCGTGCTGACAGATGGCCACGCTCGGACGCCACTCGCTCCAGCGATTGGACTCCGTGCCCGCATCGAGGCGGGACCCGAGGAACCCGAGGACGACGAGCTTGGCCGGCGGGTTATCCAATCTTATAACTCCTTATCCGTTGGAATTCTATTTCAGTATAGCCGACCCGGGTGTCAATGCCAGCCCGCACTTGCCGAAAGCGTTGCAAATCCTGTCCCACCAAGGCATTGCGACGCAATCGCTCGGTCTTCAACCCGAATTGGCACACCGCCTGCTTTTAGGCCCATCGAAAACAAACGGCATGCAACCGAGCCCTTGGCCGAAAAGGAGTCGCACGATGGCTAACAAGAACCTCTTCCGCTCGATCGTCGGTCGGCTGGCCCCGAAGACCGATACCCGCAACGAGGCCGGCGGCGT
>JBDKTH010000339.1:0-2165 GCA_039680305.1 Thermoguttaceae bacterium
CCTGGCAGGTAGGCATAGCGGGAATCCTTGGAGTCTTCCGGCCCGGCCGCGCAGGAGTTGACGAACCGTTCCGCGCGGACCAATGGGGTGCGTTCCAGCGCGATCCCCGACAACTGGGCGCTGCGGATGGCCAAGAACATCCAGCCCGTGGCCGACATGTCGCCGGCCTGTTTCGGACTATACCGCCATCCGCCCTCCTTGTGCTGCGACTGGGCGATGTATTTGATCGCCCGCTGGGCCGGGATGCGCAGCCGCTCGTCGCCTCGCTCCCCATAGGCCGACAGGCCGTAGGCCTCGCACAAGGCGATCGTGCAGACGGCGTGGGCATACATGTTGCTGTCCAAAGCGCCGTCTTTGGTCGGCTCTTTGCTGACCACCTGCTTCGACACGAGGAACTCGATCCCCCGCTTGACGACCTTTTCATACTCGGCCAGTTCCGCCGGCTCTTCGGGCGAGCGGCCCGGGCCCACGCCTGCGCCCAAGAACGGCAGCAGCCCAAAGGCCGTGCCCGCGGTGTCGCTCTTGATGACCTTCTTCTCCGCGTCCGTGCGGCAGTCGCATCCCGTGATGTCTTTGTCGTAGCTGTCCAACGGCCAACTTCCATCCTCGTGTTGATGGGCCGCCAGCCAACTCAGGCCGCGCATCACGGCGGCTTCCGATTCCGCCGTGCCGCCGTAGGCGTTCAACAGGGCCTGCTTGCTCTTGGCCGTCAAACGTCCGCCAAACGAGCCACGTCGCAACAGGGGGCCCAACTGCGGATCGGCCGTGATCTCTTCCGGCAGAAACCCTTCGCCATGCGACACGCGCACGACCAGCGGCGTCTTGCGGGTCAAGTCGCCCCCGACGGAGGTCACCTGGGCCGAACGCACGCCTTCCTTGGCGCTGGCGCCCGCAACGACTTCGAGAACCGCGGTCTTCCCCCCAGCGGGCACCTTCACCGGGGCAATGCTCACACCTTCAGGAAGACCCGAGACTTCCAGGCTCAGCGGCCCCTGGTAGCTGCGCCGTTCGATCGGCACCTCGACCCGCGTCTTCTCGTCCGGCTTGACGGCGACGACTTTGAACGACTGGATCCGGTAGGGACTGGCGTCGACGACCAGCGGGACCTCGACCGCCACCGGACGCCCATAGACGGTCGCGGCCACGCGCACCTTGTGGCGTCCATCCGGCGCATTGGCGGCGGTGAGCGTCAGCTTGGTCGCACTCTTGTCGGCGGCCACCTCAGGCGCCTGGCCGGTGATCTGCGCGGGCAGGCCCGACACGCTCAGTTTCAGCGGGCCCTGAAAACCGTTGCGTTCCAGGTTCAGGTCCACCGTCACGGTCTTCCCGGGCACGAGAAGCGATTCGGCCACCGGGAGGAAACTGGGCCGGTTGACTTTCCGGACCGTGATCTCCAGCGGTTGCTCCGCCTCGCTGTCGGCCACCTTGATCGTCACGCGGGCCTTCGCCTTCAGTTCCGTATCGCCCAGCTTCTCCGAAGCCACGACCTTCAACTGGCCCGCAGACTTGCCTTCGGCGATCTCCGCCGCCTCGATCGCGACGCCGTCCGGCGCCCCGCTGACCGCAACCTTGATCGGGCCACTCTTCCCGTTGCGTTCCACATTCAGGTCGACGGTCGCACTGCCCGTGGGATCCAGTGCAATCGGTTTCAATTCAGCCAGCTTGGCCTTGGCGGCGGGCGGGGGCGGAGGAGCCGGGGGCGGCGGGGCCGCGGCTTGCGTCTTCTCGGCGGCCGGCGGCGGTGACGACGAACTGCACCCGGCACAGGCGATCGCCGCAACCAGGATCAGCCCAAGAAACCTTGCGCCGGGCCCCAGCGCAGAACGGAGAGAATTCCAACACGTGACCGAGATCCCCATGGCAGCCACCCCCTGTAACAAGGACGTTAACCGGACCTCTCGATCGGCAGGCATGGTGGCCAGCCGAAGAGATCCCGGGTATTACCATCGTGACGTCGCTTCCACTCCACTAGCATCCCGATTTTCGCTTTCGCGAAGAGGAGAGTCAACAGTTTAGTGGAGAATTCCCGGAATTGCCCGCTAGCAGGCGGGTGCCAATGGATACCAAGCGAGTCGATCGAGTACCGGCGAAAACGGAGAGACTTTTGCGAAAGTAAGGTAGGGCGGTGCCGAGCTTGCGAGGCCCGCCATAGCACCACCCCGGAT
>JBDKTH010000162.1:0-5237 GCA_039680305.1 Thermoguttaceae bacterium
TTCAGGCACTCATCTGCTTGGGCTCTTGGGCGATCGGAAACAACCGCTCGCGGCCTTGCACCACTTCCTCGGTGACGACGTACTTGGAGCCGGCCTGTTGATCGGGCAGTTCGAACATGATGTCCAACATCAGGCTCTCGACAATCGCCCGCAGACCACGCGCCCCGGTGTCGCGTTCCATCGCCTTCTGGGCGATCGCCTTCAGTGCGCCGTCGGTGAATTCCAGTTCGGCGTTCTCCATGCCAAACAGTTCCTGGTACTGGCGGACCAGGGCGTTCTTCGGCTCGGTGAGCACGCGGACCATATCGCCCTGTTCCAGCGGGGCCAGCGAGGAAACCACCGGCAACCGGCCAACCATTTCAGGGATCATGCCGAACTCGACGACGTCGTCGGCAGTCACGTGCCGCAGCAGTTCGCCCAGGCCCAGGTCGACGCGCTGGCTGGCTTCCTGGCCGAAGCCGATCGCCTTCTTGCCGAGCCGCCGGGCGATGATGTCGTCCAGCCCCACGAAGGTCCCGCCACAGATGAACAGGATATTCGTCGTATCGATCTGGATGTATTGCTGCTCGGGATGCTTGCGTCCGCCTTGGGGCGGAACGTTGGCCACGGTCCCTTCGAGCATCTTGAGCAAGGCCTGCTGGACGCCCTCGCCGGAGACGTCACGGGTAATCGAGACGTTCTGGCTCGTCTTGCCGATCTTGTCGATCTCGTCGATGTAGATCACGCCCCGTTGGGCGGCCTCGATGTCGAAGTCGGCCGCATGCAGCAGTTTCAGAAGCAGGTTCTCGACGTCTTCGCCGACGTAGCCGGCCTCGGTCAGCGTGGTCGCGTCGCCGATGGCAAAGGGCACATCGAGGACTTTGGCCAGCGTCTGCGCCAGGAGCGTCTTGCCGGAGCCGGTGGGCCCGATCAAGAGGATGTTCGACTTGTCGATCACCACGTCGGAAGCCTCGGCGCGATGCATCAGCCGCTTGTAATGGCTGTGGACGGCGACCGAGAGAACCTTCTTGGTGTATTCCTGCCCGATCACGTACTCGTCGAGCTTGGAGACGACCTGACGCGGGGTGGGCACCTTCGAGAAGGGTTGCTTGCCGGTGCCGCGCCGGCGTCGTTCCTGGTCCAGGATCGACTGGCACAGGTCGATGCACTCGCCGCAGATATAGACATCGCCGGGCCCTTCGACCAGCGGTCCGACGTCGCGATAGCTCTTCCGGCAAAACGAACAGAAGGCATTCTTCTTGGTCGTACCGCTCCCCCGACGCCCAGCGTTAAAGTCCCGTCCTGACGGCATACCATTCCTTTCCGCGATGTACCTGTCAACCGTCCATCAAGGAGCGGGACAGGCATGGATGTAATTCCAGGTGTCGCTCGACCGGCCGACGACCACAACGCGTCTTCGGCCCTTGGGGCATCCATGTCCGCACAGGCTTCGAGCAGTCAACGCTACCAGTTCCTACGACGCGACGGCACCTACGGTTTTCCGACAACTCCCTTGCCGGACCCCTGTAGTTTCTCCCACTGACACCACGCGATCTACCCGACAGGTCGGATCCACTCGTCTTAACCTGTTTCGCCGGTATCCTTTAACTCCTCGCGGAGGTGGACCGCCAACGTCGTCTTAATTGTTCGGAATTCTGCGTCGCTGAGCACACCTTTCGAGTGCAATTCGCGGAACTTTGACATCAACTCGCTGGCCGTCGGTTCCTGTTGTACCGACTTGGGGCGAATTTTCCCGATGACGTAAAACGCCACCGCGATCAGCATCGCCCCGAGGGTTCCCCAAATCACCAGTTCCGCACCGGGAATCGACAGGATTCGTTCGATGATTCTGGTCACGTTAGACACGCACTACGACCCCCAGTCTCCCTAAACCGACTCGGCTTTCATTATGCCCGTTGGCTGTACCCGAGTCCAGGATCATTCATCGGCCACCTCCCTCCCCTAACCCGTGAGGAATCCCCTTCCCCGGCAATTGCCCAACTTACGTTTATCCGGGCCCCCAGGGCGGAAAAGGCAAAGGGTGGAAACCGGGCCAGCCGACCTGCCAGGCTCCCCGACAGTCGAGTATTCGGCCCCCCCTGCCCTCCCTCGTTGACAGGATTCGCCAGAAGGCATACCCTGGCGGGAAACCCTTTGCGGACTTCAAGGAGCCTGTTGAGCCATGTCGAGAGATGCCACCCTGTCGCGGATGATCCAGTCGGGCGTTGTTGCCGTCCTTCGTGCCCCTAACGGCGAGATCCTGGCCGACGTGGCCTCGGCCTTGCTGGCCGGAGGCGTTGAAGCGATTGAAGTTACGTTCACCGTCCCTGGGGCCCATCGGGTCATCGAACAGGTGGCCGACCGTCTCGGCGACAAGATCCTCCTGGGAGCCGGCACGGTCTTGGATCCCGAGACCGCACGGGTGGCCTTGCTGGCCGGGGCCGAATTCATCGTCTCGCCCACGGTCAACTTGAAGGTGATCGAGCTCTGTCGCCGCTACGACAAGGCCGTCATGCCCGGGGCCCTTACCCCCACGGAAGTAATCACGGCCTGGGAGGCGGGCGCGGACATCGTGAAAATCTTCCCCTCGGAACTGACCGGCCCCGGCTACTTGAAGGCCCTGCGTGGCCCGCTGCCGCAGGTTCGCATGATGCCAACCGGGGGCGTCAATCTTCAGACGGCTGCCGACTTCCTCCGGGCGGGTGCCTGTGCTTTAGGGATCGGCGGCTCTCTGGTCGAGCCGAAGGCGATCGCCAACCGCGACATGGCCCGGATCGAGTCGTTGGCCCGCCAGTACGTCGAGATCGTCAAGGCGACCCGCCAGGCGGGCTAAACGCAATGCCGTTCAATCGGTTGACGCAAGGCTTTGTTTAGCCCGGTCGCTTGCGACCGGAGGAAGGCAGACGCTCGCGTCTGCACCACCACCGATTGAACGGGGGGGCATGCCGTCACACGGCACAGCCGTGGGTCGGCATGTTTCCGACAAATTCCCGAAAAAACATGCCGAGAGCGTCGCTGCGCTCCGTGACGGCATGCCACCCAGTCGCGCCCCCTCCGATCGCAAGCGATCGGGCTAAACAGCGATCTGGTGGCTGCTAGCAAATTGCCCAGTCCCCCCGATCGCTGTTCTCCGCATTTCCTTGTCAAGTCGTACGATTGCTGCCGCCGATACGATCCAAGGGCAGGCCTCGAGTTCTCCCTGCGCAAGGAGGAAGGAGTATCGGAATGTGGTTGGCATCGCTCGCTCAGCTTTTGGTGCTGATGGCCCCCTCGGCGGAGCCTGCGACAGCGTGGACCGGCCCGTCGGCCGTGCTGCCCAAGCCGATCGCCACTCGGCAGTCGGCCTTCTCCATCCCCTTCCAGATCAGCAAGACCGACGACCCGCGGCGGCAAGCGACCGAAGTGCAACTGCACGTCTCGACCACCCGCGGGGCCCGATGGGATCTCTATAGCCGCGTCGAGCCGACGAAGGGACACTTCCTGTTCCGCGCTCGGGGCGACGGGGAGTATTGGTTCCTGATCCGCACGGTGGACCGCGCCGGACGCATTCACCCGCAATACAACAGCAACCCGGGGCTGGTCGTGATCGTCGACACGGTTCAGCCGGTCTTGCAGCTCGATGCCCGGCGGGGCGAAGCCGGCCAAATCCTCGCCCGATGGCAGGTCACCGAGCCGCACCTGAACCTGGACGCCCTCCAGATCCAGTACCGCACCGCGCCGACGCAGTCCTGGCAGCCGGTGGCCATTGACCGCAGCAGCATCAGCGGGACCGAGGCGATGCAGTCGGGCGAACTGAGCTGGTGGCCGAAACTCGGCGCCGGCCGGGTGGAGATTCGCGCCGAAGCGGCCGATCTGGCGGGCAATATCACGGTCACTCACGCCCAGGTCAACCTCGACTCCGGCCCGGTGGCGGCGGCTGGCCCGAACGGGCGAGGCGACAGACCGGGCGTCGCGGCGTCCACCGGTTGGCGCAACGCGCCTGCCACGCCTCCGACGAGCGCCACGGTCGCCTCGCGAATCAACCCGCCGATCCGCAATCAGTTCGTCCCGGCCGGCGGCCCGCCAGCGGCCTCCCCCAGCTTGATCGCTCCCGCCAATAGCTTCCCCGGCGGCACACGTCCGCGCATGGTCAACTCACGGCTGTTTGAGGTCAACTACAACATCAGCGCTACCGGCAAAGCGCCCACCGAACGGATCGAGTTGTGGGGCACGCTCGATGGCGGCAAAACATGGTCCAGCTTCGGCACCGACGAGGACGGACGCAGTCCCCTGGTGGTGACGGTCAAGCAGGAGGGTCTCTACGGGTTCCGGCTCGGACTGCAGAACGGTGCGGCCGGCCGGACGCCGCAACCCGGCGAAGTGCCCCAGTTCTGGATCGGCGTCGACCTGACCCGGCCCACGGCCAAGATCCTCGAGGCCGAGCCAGCCGCGGGCAACAAGGCCGATCAACTCGTGATCCGCTGGCAGGCCGAGGATCGGATGCTGGCCGCCCAACCGATCGCGCTGCTCTACAGCAATTCTCCCAGCGGCCCCTGGATGCCGATCGCCGCGAACCTGACGAATACCGGCGATTACACCTGGAAGCTCGACAGCCAGATGCCGACGCAGCTCTACTTGCGTCTGGAGGTCCGTGACGAGGCCGGCAACGTCGGCACCGACGAATTCCCCGATCCGGTGATCCTCCACCGTTCGCAGCCCAACGTCCAGTTGCGCGATGTCCGCGCCCTGAACGACTCGGCCCGCGTGCAGCCGAAACGGTACTACTTCAGATGAAATGCGGAATGATAAATGATGAATGATGAATGACGAACCTCGCGAAGAGGCAAGCCGCTCGACCGTCCTCCCGAGGGCAATTCCCTGCCTGCCATTCATCATTCATCATTTATCATTCCGTATTTCTCTCGTATACTGTGGGGATGGCCAAATCCTCATCCTCGACGCTTCATGCCATCGAATTTCTCGCGGCACCGGGCAAGTTTCTGGCGAAGCCGGTCTGCGTCGTGTTTGGCGATGAGGTGTTCTTGAAGCGGCAGGTGCTCACCCGACTCCGGCAGGAGGTGCTCGGTGAGGAGGGGGAACTGTCATTCGCGGCCTTTGAAGGCGCCAACGCCCCCCTGCGGGATGTCCTGGCCGATCTCTCGACCGTGGCGATGTTCGGACGCGGCAGACGGCTGGTCGTCGTCGAAGAGGCCGACGACTTTGTGAGCCGCTACCGGACCGAGCTGGAAGACTACGTGGCCAAGCCGAAGTCGACCGGG
>JBDKTH010001337.1:0-3768 GCA_039680305.1 Thermoguttaceae bacterium
GGTCCTTGAGCTGGACGTTTTCCCGCTTGAACTTCACCTCCAAGGTCTAGTTGTCGCGGGCGTGCTTCAGCAGATTGTGGACCGCCGACGGATCAGGATCCCAGTCGCCTTCGTGGACCAGTTGGGCGAAGACGAAGTCGTCGCGGCTGGGGGCCTCGGCCTCATGGTAGACCTTGGTCGAGCTGAGGAACCGGCCGAGTTGGTAGTTGCCCAGGACGTAGGTGACCAGGTTGGCCCCGATCTGCCGGGCCTGGTCGATCACCACGCGAGTGCCGCGGGGATGCTCGTGGCCGTCCCAGCCGCAGGTCAGGTCGCAGGGCGAGAAGATCACGCCGCTGCGGCAGCCGAAGTCGATCGCCTCCAGGCAGGGGGCTCCCGACTCTTGCGAGCCGTCGCCCTTCTTATAGGTAAACGCGCCGAGCTTGTAGTAGCTCGAAAAGACGGGCTCCTCGGGAAGCATCTTTCGCAGCGGGCGGCCGGGGAAGATCAGCTCCATCTCCTTGCGGAAGGCGTCGGCAAAGTCGGCCCAGCCGCAGCAGGCGTCGCCGAGGATTGTGCCGCCGTCGGCCACGTAGCGGGCGAGCTTCTGGCGGACCTCGTCGGTCAGCTGGAACTTGTTGTGGCCGGCAAAAAGGATCGCCGGCAGTTCGCGGGGGTCGAAGGAGAAGTGGGCGAAGTCGGCCTCCACGGCTCGGTAGTTGATCCCCAGCTTGGCGTTGGTCCATTCCAAGAGCGTGTTGATGTCGGCCGGATCGGTCATCCAGTCGCGGTGCAACACCCGCTTGCCGTCCCGGGTGATCCAGCGGGGCAAGCCCATGGCCATCTTGCCGATCAGGGCCGGCGGGCTCGGCGGCCGCTTCTTCTCAGAGCGGCGCAGTGGGGTGACTGGCAAGGGGAGCGGGGCAAAGCTTTCGCCGCCGGTGCGATGTTGCGGCTTGGCCTTGGGCGGCGGACCGCAGTCGATCGGCCCGGAGTTCTCTTCTTCCCCCCGGGCCAACGATGGCACGCTCACGCCGGCCGCCGTCCCGACCGCACAGGTCAGGCCCATCCGTTCCAAGAACCTCCGACGCGACAGACCGCCGACGCGAACCTCCCCGGACGATTCCATGGCCATGCTCCTCGTGTTGGACCAGAAACGTCTCTGCCGCCTCGCTTCCATCAACTTAACCCGGACCGTAACAAAAAACGATAGGGTGAAAACCAGACAATCTTCTCCGACCGCATCGCGGGCCAATCCCGCTCACTCTTCTCACCGACGGCCAGTCGGCCGCACATCCCCCTCGGATGCCGAAGCTTCGATTGCTCACCCCTCACAGGTGTAGCGTTTGCTTCTTTGTACGCGTCGCCTTTGCATATGGCCGAAAAACTTGGGAATTGCGACAAGTCGGAACGTATATCTGTCAAACGGGTTCCGGCGTTGTTAGTGGACGTAACCTCATAATTCTCCCAGGCTATGTCGCAAATGTCTGCCCTTCGATCACGAGAACCGTCCCCTCTCATGGTGAACTGACTCGTCTGTCGCTGTTCTCGCAAAGCGGTGTGCATGGCGCCGGGCAACCTTTCTGGTATCGAATTGTCAAATGGCAAGCCGTGCAAGGGCATGTCTCCGGACATGAGCCTAGCAGATTGGCTGGCCCACTTTCCACTATTTTTGTGGCTCCCATCATGAGAGGGGAATACGCGGCACAAGTGCGGCGGCTAAACGGGTGAAGCGTTGAGTGAGTCGGAATGAATGTTTCCTATGTTTCCCTGCTTCTCTATTTCATTCGCTCTTGGCTCGTCATTCTCTGCCCATCTACGCCGAACCCTATATTGATCCTTGTCGTAGTGTACGCTTGTGCCCTAAAATGACATATTTCGCACGGCACGGAACGCTTCGCCACGCCAGGGTTCAATGGCTGCATCAGATATTGTCGTTAAAGGGGCTCGGGAGCACAATTTACGGGATGTGGGGCTGGTGTTGCCCCGCAACCGGTTGATTTGTTTCACGGGGGTCAGCGGGTCGGGCAAGAGTTCGTTGGCCTTCGACACCCTCTATGCCGAGGGGCAGCGGCGCTACGTCGAGAGTCTTTCGAGCTTCGCCCGGCAGTTCTTGGGGCAGATGCCCAAGCCCGAGGTCGATCTGATCTCGGGGCTGAGCCCCTCGATCTCGATCTCGCAGAAGACCACCGGGCAGAGTCCGCGTTCGACGGTCGGCACGATCACCGAGATCTACGACTACCTGCGCGTGCTGTACGCCCGGGTGGGCAAGGGGCCCTGCCCCGACTGCGGCCGGCCGATCACGGCCCAGACCCGGCAGCAGATCCTCGAACAGATCGTCGCGCTGCCGACCGGCACGAAGTTTCTCGTGCTGGCTCCCCTGATCCGCGGCCAGAAGGGCGAATACCGCGACCTCTTTGAAGACCTGTTGAAGCAAGGCTTTGTCCGCGCCCGGGTCGACGGGACCGTCGTACGTCTGACCGACGAACTGCACCTGGATCGACAGATGCGGCACAACATCGAGGTGGTGGTCGATCGGCTCACGGCCGGCCCCGCGGTGCGCACGCGTCTGGCCGAAGCCGTGGAACTGGCGCTGAAAATTGGCGGGGGCAATCTGATCGTGGCTCCGGAGGCCGATGAAGCCGCTCGCGGCTTAGCCTCCCACAGCGACCTCCAACTGTCGGCCGAGTACGCCTGCACGCACTGCCAAAAGAGCTTTGAGCCGCCCAGCCCGCAGTTGTTCAGTTTCAACAGCCCGCAAGGGATGTGCATGACCTGCAGCGGCCTGGGCGAGATCTACAGCTTTGATTCCAAGCTGTTGATCCCCGACCCGACCAAATCGTTCCAGCAAGGGGCGGTTCCCTTGTTGGGCAGTTGGCGCGAGATGGGACGCTGGAAGCGGCACATCTATCGCGGCGTGGCCGACGCCTTGGAGCGGAAGTTCGGCCTGGAGTCGGGCACGGTCCTGGAAACCGCTTGGGAGGAGCTCGACCGCAAGGTGCAGGAGAGACTCCTCTGGGGCACGGGCGACGAGCATATCACCTTCACCTGGCGGTCTGGCCCGTCGGGCTCGAAGTGGGGCGGGAAGTACGAAGGGATCATCCCCAAGCTCTTGTCCCAGTATCGCAGCACGCGCAGCCGCATGCAGCGGCGCATGCTGGAGAAGTACATGAGCGTGGTCGGCTGCGGCGCTTGCGGCGGCCAGCGGCTTAACCCGCAAGCCCGCGCCGTGACGCTCGTGAGCCGCTCGCCCCAATTCCTCGACAGCCCGGAGCGCACGCTCCCGGGCGTCTGCGCCCTGGCGGTCTCCGATGCGGAGGAGTTCTTCCGCGAGTTGGAGCTGGATTCCACCGGCCAGGCGATCGCGAGCGAAGCCCTTAAAGAGATTCGCGGGCGTCTGCACTTCCTCAAGAACGTGGGGCTCGACTACCTCACGCTCGAACGCACGGCCCCGACCCTTTCCGGCGGCGAAATGCAGCGGATCCGCCTGGCCGGGCAGATTGGCTGCGGCCTGGTGGGCGTCTTGTACATCCTCGACGAGCCGTCGATCGGCCTGCACCCGCGCGACAACGACCAGTTGCTCGAAACCCTGGCCCACCTGCGCGACCAGGGCAACACGGTGATCGTCGTCGAGCACGATGAAGACACGATGCGGGCCTCGGACCACGTGGTCGATTTTGGCCCAGGGCCGGGCGTGCGCGGCGGCTACGTCGTGGCCAGCGGCCCGGTGCAAGAGGTGATGGACAAGCCGGAGAGTCTCACCGGGCAGTTCCTCTCCGGTCGCCGGCG
>JBDKTH010001354.1:0-7951 GCA_039680305.1 Thermoguttaceae bacterium
CACTGCCCCAGATCTGGCGGGCCTCGCAAGCTCGGTACCGCTCTACATTACTCTCAAGGAAACACGGAACACTAATCTTCACTAATCAACACTAATTGCTTTTTTTATTAGTGTCGATTAGTGAAGATTAGTGTTCCTTGCCTTCCTTGGAATGCCTCGCGGTCGATTACCAGTTATGTTTGTCAAGCCTCATTGAGGACCGCTCTCCATGGCGTTCCAGGAGCTGTCCCAGACTCAACTCGCACCATGTCCAACCTTCCCGAGACTATCCTTCAGTTCGGCACCGGAAAATTCCTGCGTGCGTTCGCCGACCTGTTCGTCCATGAGTTGAACGAGCAGGGCAGGGGGGCGGGCCGAGTCGTGGCTCTCCAGTCGACCGGCAGCCAGCGCGCCGAGCTGCTCAATCGCCAAGGTGGGCGCTACCACGTCGCCATCCGCGGCCTGGAACAAGGCCAGCGAGTCGATCGGGTCGTGGAGGTCGAAAGCATCGGTCGGTCGTTGAATGCCCAGGCCGACTGGGGCGAGGTCTTGGCCGTTGCCTGTCGGCCGACCCTCACGACGATCGTCTCCAACACGACCGAGGCCGGCTACGCGCTCGCGGACGAGGACAAGCCCACGGACAGGCCGCCGCGGTCGTTTCCGGCGAAACTCCTGGCCGTCCTTCAGGCACGATTCGACCGTGGTCAGACCGGGCTCGCCATCCTGCCGTGCGAACTGCTGGAACACAACGGCGACCGGCTGCTCCAGTTGGTCCTCGCTCAAGCCGAGCGATGGGGACTGGCCGGACGGCTCGTCGATTGGCTCCGCACGCAATGCACCTGGTGCAGTACGCTGGTCGATCGGATCGTTTCGGCTCCTTCGGCCGGCGACCCGTTGGCCGCACGCGATCCGCTGTTCGCGGTTGCCGAGCCGTTTGCCCTTTGGCTCATCGAGCGATTGCCGCCTGGCACCCCGCTTGCCGGGCATCCAGCCGTGCGTCAGGTGGAAAAGCTCGAACCGTATCACCTGCGCAAAGTCCGGATCCTCAACGGGGCCCACACGGCCCTGGTGGCCAAAGCCATGCCGCTTGGTTTTCAGACCGTGCGCGAGGCCGTGCTCGATCCTCGGATCGGCTCGTGGCTCACGTCGCTATTGGTCGAAGAGATCGTGCCGACGCTCGAAGGCCGCACGGAAGCCCCGCATGCGTTTGCCGCAGAAGTGCTCCAGCGGTTCGCCAACCCGTTCCTCGAACATCGGCTCGCCGACATCGCCCTGCATCATGACGTGAAGTTGCAGACGCGGCTCGTGCCCACCTATCGCGAGTATCGCGAGCGTTTCGGCCGCGAGCCCCGCCTGCTGGGCGAGATTCTGCCCGGGGTGTGAGGCGTCCTCCGGTCGCAAGCGACCGGGCTAAACGGTGGGTGGCATGCCGTCACACGGCGCAGCCGTGGGTCGGCATGTTGCCCCAACAGCACTCACCCCCGCTGGCTCAAGAACGCCTCGACCACGGCGCGCGTCGGGCAGCCGGCCTGGCCGCCGCGTTGGGTCGCTTTCAAAGCGGCAACGGCCGAGGCGAAGCGCACGCATCGGGCCACGTCCTGCCCTTCGGCCACGCCCACCGCGTAGGCCCCATGAAACACGTCGCCGCACCCGGTCGTGTCGACCACCTCGACCGGAAACGCCGGATAGCGGACCAGCGCGCCGGTCGGCCCACCGACCTGGAACCAGCCGCCATCCGCACCACACGTCACCACGACAACGCGGCGGTCTGGCGACCAAAGCTGGGGCAGCAACCGCTGGACCGGCGACTGGAGATCGCCGGTCAGTTCCCGGGCGAATCGCTCGGAGATGACCAGATGATCCACCATCGCCAAGAGCTTGGGAAACGGCGGACCCGGATTCCGTTCGAAATCGGCCACGACGTGAACCCCGGATTCCCTCGCGATGCGTACGGCCCGGAGCGTTCCCTCCAGGCCATGATGATCGACCAGAAGCACGCGGGCCGAGCGGATCAGGTCGGCAGGGGGAAGCTGCGGATCGGCGCCCATCGCCTCGCCGATGCTGGCGAAGATCGTGCGCGTTTTGTGCGTCTCGTCGACGATGATCGTCGAATGAGCCGGCCGGGCCTCGGCCCGCGGCACCCGATGGTCGAGGTCGATCCCTTCGCGCTCGAGACTGTCGATGGCGAACCGGGATAGTTCGTCGTCGCCCAGCACGCCCACGTAAGCGCATCGAGCCCCCAAGCGTGCCGCGGCCACCAACGCGGTCCCCGTCAGCCCGCCGCATTGGCGCAGTTGGCGATGGACGCGGACTTTCCGCTCCGGCGGCGGATACTCATCGACGTACAGCAGTTCGTCGACCGCCACGGCGCCGAAGCCGAGGATATCGTAGCCGGGCAGTCTTCCTGCTGGATCGTCCATGCTACCGGACCGGCTGCGAGGCGAATGCCCGCTTCAGGGCGTCGGCCACTTCACCTATCGCCTCTCGGGCCTTGTCAAAGCGTTCCGTATGGCGGATGAAGGCGTGGATCAAGCCCTGATAGCGACTGAGCTTCACGGCCACGCCCGCATTGCGAAGCCGAGCCGCGTAGGCTTCTCCCTCGTCGCGTAGAGGGTCGTATTCGGCCGTGATCACCAGCGCGGGCGGCAAGCGGCTCAGGTCGCAAGCGCGCAACGGCGAGGCATACGGATGATCTCCGTCGTCGGTGTGCGCCAGATAGTGGTCCCAGAACCACCGCATGTCCTCGCGGCTGAGCAGATAGCCTTCGGCATTCTCGAGATACGACGGCGTGTTGAAGTTGTGGTCCGTCACCGGGTAGATGAGCACCTGAAACGCCAGCTGGAACATTCCCCGATCGCGTGCCATCAGGGCGACGACCGCCGCCAGGTTCCCGCCGGCACTGTCGCCCCCCACCGCCATCCGCTCGGGGTCGCCGCCAAAGGACGCGGCGTTGTCGGCCACCCAGCGGGCGGCCGCGTAGGCGTCGTCCACAGCCGCCGGAAACTTGTGCTCCGGGGCCAGGCGATAATCGACCGAGACAACGATGCACCCCGCCGCATTGGCAATCGCCGTGCACAAACTCTCGTGCGTCTCGACGTCGCCCACGACCCAGCCGCCGCCATGATAGTAGACGAACATCGGCAGCGGCGTGGAGCCTTCGGGCGTGTAGATGCGGATCGGGATCCAGCCGCCGTGTCCGGGAACCCGGCGATTCTCGATCTTCGCCACCGGTTGCGGCGGTTCCAGCACCTTGGCGCCGTTGACGGCCACCTTGCGGGCTTCGGTGGGACTTAGCTTGTGGAAGGGTGCAGCGCCCAACCGCTGGAGTTCTTCCAAGAAGGTCTGGACCTGAGGATCAAGTGCCATAATGCTCTCTCATCAATACACGACTAGGGGCGGCCAGGGAATCATGGCCACCCCTACGCGGCAACCCGGTCAAGACGCTCCAAGGCGTGCTGCACCTCATCGCGAACGCGTGAATCCCGATCGGCCAACAGCCGCCTCAGTTCTGGAACGGCCGCCAGCGCTCGTGCCCCATGGAGCCGCAACGCGCCCGCCGCATTGCGACGAACGATCGGGTCCTCGTCGTCCAACTTGGCAATCAATCTCTGGATCAACGGGTCGGTGTGCACAGGTGTCGCCTCCCCTATCGTAAGGTCATCGTTTCCGGTTGTTCTGACTGTATCGTCCAAGTCGGCTGTTCGACTTCGCCCCGACCATCGCTCCACCTGCGACAAAACACTCTAGGGGAAATAGGGCGAGTGTAACAGGCGTCCCCCCAGCGCTGCAAGGTTTTCATGGCGGCGAATCCACCCGACCAGAGGTAACGCCGTCGAGTTCCAGACCGAGCATGCGGGGCGCAGAAAGCGGCCGAAAGGCGCCGACGTAGGATCGAGCGCGAGCTGGATCCCTGCCTCGCCCCGCTCCAGGCACGTCGCGTGTCCCTCCGCCCGACCGCAGCACGGCCCAAGCCTCAAGTCGCCCAGTCCTATCCATTCTCCTAAGCAACCTATCTACCAGCAGTTACGTCAACGCCACAGTCCGCAAGGCGCATCGCAGCCTCCACTACTAATCAGGGGATTGATCTACCGAGAAAGTTTGGGAAAACATTCGTCTGGCCAGTAGTCATGTCCCAAGATTTGTGGTACAAAGGCTGGCACTCGCAGTGCGTAGCGTTTCTCTGGTCCTTGTCAATCCCGTCCGGAGGGCAACCGCATGGGAACGAGTCGATATCCCCGTCGTGGCCATCGCCTTGCACCAGCGACTTTGCGTGAGCTGCTCGAAGTACCGGTTCCGGCCAAATACCGCAACGCCCAAACGCCGCCCGGTCTCAAGCTGTGCGATTTGGACGAATCCTCGTGGGACCTGTTCGACGAAGCCACGTGCCAGGCACTGGCCGCCGAGATTCTTCGCACTGTGGGCCGCGCCGCGCGCATGCCGATGCCGATCGCCGATCGACGGCTTCCGCCGATTCCCCCGGGGTTCAAGCTCTCCGACCTCGACCTGGAGGTTCGCACGCTCAACTGCCTGGTGACCGCTGGGATCCATCAGCGGCCGCACGACCTGCGGACGTTTACGATCGAGGGGGTCCTCGGCCTGCGTGGCTTCTGGGTCAAGTGCCTGTTGGATGTCCTCACCTGCCTGGAGTATGTGGTCGATCATCCCGAGCTTCGCCGGTCCTTGCGAGGCAAGGCGAGCGCACAGCTCAAGACCGGCCGGAGTCCGAGCCACTATCCGCGTCCCGGCTACCGGCTGGCGCCCCAGACGTTGCGGGACATTCTTCTTGAGCCAATCCCCGCGGAGTTGGTCGCCGGAACGCCCGCCGAAGGCCTTCAATTGTCGGATCTCGATGAACGGGTCTGGGATTACCTCAGTCCCGACGTGATCGCCAAGCTGGGCGAGTTGATCATCGCGCGCGTCAACGTGAGCGGCTACAACCGCCTCATGCAGGACCGCCACCTCCCCAAACCGCCCAAGTCCCTCCGCCTGGAAGACCTCCAGCTGGAGAACCGCACCTTCACCTGCCTGTGCCGCGAGGGATTCGGAAAGCGGTTCGCCGACTTGGACAAGCACACCATCGGCGACCTGCTCACCATCAAAGCGTTTGGCGCGAAATGCCTGGTCGACCTGCTCAGCGCGCTGGAGACCCTGGGCACGCGCGAGGGCCGGCTCGACGAGCGGCTGACCGCCGAAGCGCTCGCCCTGGGGGCGATGCCCGAGGCCGCAAGGCTCCACTTCAGCGACCCGCGCATGGGGGCGATGCTGCGTGCGACCGACCACACGGCCGACACGGTGGCGGAACTCGTGAACCACCTGGTCAAGCGCCGCCTGGATCCGCCCGACCCGTCGTCTCTCTACGAGAAGGTCTGCGAGGTTCGCCGCAAGATCGTCGAGTTGACCCAACGGACGCTGGAGGAAGAGCTGATCGAGATCTTCTCCTCCCACGCCTCCGGTCGCGACCGCCAGATCGTGGCCGAATACTACGGCTGGGACGGAGGCGGCAGCCACACGCTCGAGGAACTGGGCCAAAAGTACGGGCTCAGCCGGGAACGCATCCGCCAGGTCTGCGTGCGCGCAGTCAAGCGCAGCCGCCGCGTGCAGGTCTTTGCCCCGGTCCTCGATCGGGCCCTGGCGTTCATTGCCCACCGGCTTCCTCTCGCCGCCGACCGGTTGAAGGCCGAACTGGACGAGGCGGGCATCTCCCGCCGCGGCCTGTCGTTGGAGATTATCCAACAGGCCGCGAATTTCCTCGCCCGCGAGCCCGTCTTCGAGTTGGTCGCCGTGGGAGAGACGCGGCTGGCGATTCCCGCCGGAACCGCCGCCATCCCGCGGATCGTGATCCAAGTGGCCAAACGGGCCGTGTTGAGCTACGGGGCCACGACGATCGCGGACATCGCCGCCGAATGCGCCGAACAGTGCGGCCAGAAGGTCGATCCGGCGCTGGTCGTCGAAACGCTCGAGACGCTCGGCGATTTCAAGTGGCTCGACCAGAAACACGGCTGGTTCCAACTGGAATGCCTGCCGCAGTACGGCCTGCCGAACATGGTCGAGAAGATCGTCTCGGTCACCGGCCAGATCGACGTCGGCAGGCTCCGCGGGGCGATCGACCGCTATCGCCGCACGGGCCGCCGCACGCCGCCGGGCCGCGTCTTGCTGGAGTTCTGCCGGCAGATGCCCGGCATCCGCACGGAGGGAAACATGATCATCGCCGATCCGCCGCTCGACTGGCAGAAGGTGCTGGGCGGGGTCGAGGCCGGGATGGTCCGCGTGCTCAAGGAACACGGCCCCGTGCTGGAACGCGGCGAGTTCGAAGAGCATTGCATCCGCAACGGCATGAACCGCTTCAGCTTCAATGCGATCATCATGTGCTCCCCGGTGATCACCCAATACGGCCGCAGCGTCTACGGCCTGTTGGGCGCCAAGGTCGACCAGCGGACAATCCAGGCCCTCTCGGCGCGCAAAGCAGGCGTCTTGCCCGCCAAGGTTCTGCGCAGCTACGGCCAGACCGACGACGGACGGATCTACCTCGCCTACCAGCTCTCCAAAGCAGCCATTTCCGGCGGCGTGATCACCGTGCCCGCCGCGATGAAAGAGGCGGTGGAGGGCAAGTTCCTCATTCGCACGGCCGACGGCCAGGAGTCCGGCACGCTCGTCTCCAAGAATGGCTGCGCCTGGGGACTAGGTCCCGTGTTGCGAAGCCACAACGCCCAGCCCGGCGAGCATCTGATCATCCTCTTCCACACGCTCGACCATGAAGCGCTGATCAGCATTGGCGACGAGAGCCTGCTGGCCTCCCTTTCCGCCGAGGAGCAACGGGTTCCCTGAGCCCCTCAATAGCCCACGATCTCTTCGGGCCGGAGCATGGCCTGGGTCAGCGCTGCGCCCCACGTCGCCTGTTGCCCCTGCTGGCATACGAGGATGACACACGTCGCGCGGTCTTGATCGAGTTCCACAGTCAGCCGCGCTTGGTCAAGCGGGAGTTGCTCTAGCACGGTCCAATTCCCCGCACGGAACTCCCCCACGACCGCCACGAACTGCCCCGGGCGCCGGCCGAGTTCGACCCGGCCTTGATCGAAGGGGGCGATCAACATGGCTTCCGACTGGCGCAGGTCGCGACCATCGAGGGAAAGGACCGCCGTCAGTCCGCCCCCACCCATAACAAGCTCCTCGCCCACGGTCGCCTGCAGGGCATTGACCGCCACGAGCTTGCCCTCCCGCGAAACGGCGGCCAGGGCCGGCCAGCGGTTGCGAGTCTTCAGGGTCACGGTTCCGGCAGTGGTCGGCAGACGCACGTCTTCCGTTCCCACCGCGGTCTTCGTGTTGTAGAGCACGTGAACCATCCCCTTGGCGGTCGGCTGTTGGATCACGTGCACCCAGGGCTCGTTGGGCGTCACGGTCAGCGGGGCCGTCTTGCCTGTCGCCTGGAGGAAGGCCGAGTAGAGCTGGCGGCGTGTCGCCGCGGGCTGCTCGCCGTCGGCCAGTTCCACCGGATCGGTGAAGAACCACACCGCGCCCCGGCCCAGCGACTTGCGGAACAGGACCGGTTCGCCCTGGGCCGAGGTGCCCAGGATCTGGGCGTCGACCGGCTTGACGCGGATGCACGGCCGGACCGCCTGAGGCCCGAGCCCCGAGAGGGAGAAGGTGGCCGCGACGTCGCGGCCCGAGCCCCGGGCCACGTTTTCGTAGTTCGCCTCAAGCAGTTCGACTCCCGCCAGTTGGCGAAGCCTCGCCGCCTGGGTCCGCTTTCGGTTGGCGTCGTACGAGAAATCGCCGGTCACCAGGAGCGACCCGCCCGACTGTACCCAATCGCGCAGGCGGCCGTACGTCTCGTCGCGCAGGGCGAAAGGGGCAGGGTAGATCATCGCCTGAGCGGTCGAGGGGAGTTGGTCCAGGTGATCGTCGTCGATCGTCTGGAACGGATAATGCAGGGCCAAGAGATCGGCGATCGTGCGATAGCCCACGGTCGTGCCCA
>JBDKTH010000562.1:0-4860 GCA_039680305.1 Thermoguttaceae bacterium
TGGGGCATGATCCTATCGTTTCGGTCGTCTAGACCTTCGCCCGTTGCAGCGTGCATTTTTCGAGAAAAGCCATCTCGGGCTCCACGCCGAGGCCGGGTTCGGACCAGAGCTTCACCTGCAGCGTGCCTTCCTTGTCGGCCCGGATTAACTCCGGCATGGGGGCCAAGTCCTCGGTCAGAAGCGGCTCGAAGGGGGCGTCGGTGGGATACGTGCAGTTTGGCTTGGCAGCGAGGGCAAAGCCGATCCGCATCCCGATCGCGCTCTGTGGCATCGCTCCGACCCAGCAGGGGATGCAATTGGCGTGACACGCATCGTGGACGGCCAGGGCCGGCGTGAGCCCCCCTACCCTGCCTGGCTTGAGGTTGATGTATTGGGCACTGTGCAGTTCCAGGGCGATGTCGGCCTGCTCTGGGGTCGCGATCGATTCGTCCAGGCAGAGGGGCGTGCGCAGCGTCTCCTGAACCATCGCGTGGCCCACCAGATCGTGCGCCGGCAAGGGCTGTTCGATCATCGCCAGGCTGAAGTCGTCCAACCGGCAGAGGATTTCCATCTGATCGAGGCACATGGCCGCTTCGATATCGACATGGAGGCGTTCGACCGGGAACTCGTGACGCACGAAGTTGAGCATGTTGACTTCCCAGCCGGGACGCATCTTCAGTTCAACCCGGGCGAAGCCCGCGTCAAACGCCCGGCGGATCGCGTCGATGAACTCGTCGGGCGACTCCATCTGGTCGAACGACGTGCCGACTTCGACCGTTTCCCGGCAGCCGCCGAGAACCTGGTGGAGCGGTTGGCCGTCGCGGCGAGCCTTGAGATCCCACCAGGCCGTGTCGAGGGCCGCCTTGGCGAACCGGTTGCCATGGAAGCCGGCCAAGGCGCTTTGGAGATCGTTGCCCGTGTCGATCATCTTGCCCGCCAGACGCGGCGCCATGCAGTCGCGCACGCAGCCGAACACGCCGGCCGCCCATTCGGGCCCGGCGAGGGGCGCATTGCCCGGACTAGCCTCGCCCCAGCCTGCGGTGGAACCGCTGATCATCCGCACCAGCACGGTTTCCAGCTTGTCGGACGTCCCCGCGGCATTCGGCAAGGGCTGACGCAACGGCAACGCAACGTGAAAGACTTCGATCGAGTCGATTTGCATGGAGGGCTTCTTTCAAGAGGTCCGAGGATTCACCTGGGATTCCGCGATTTCGATCGCCTTGAGCAGGCCGCGGGCCTTGTTGAGGGTTTCGTTCCATTCGTTGGCGGGCACGCTGTCGGCCACGATGCCCGCTCCGGCCTGCACGTAGGCCTTGTTTCCCTGGATGACGAGGGTCCGCAGGGCGATACAGGTATCCATGTTGCCGTTGAAGTCGAAGTAGCCCACCGCGCCGGCATAGGGGCCACGGCGACAGGGTTCCAACTCATCGATGATTTGCATCGCGCGGACCTTGGGGGCTCCGGAAACGGTGCCGGCCGGAAGGCAGACCTGAAGGGCGTCGAAGGCGCTCATCTCGGGGGCCAACTCGCCGGTCACGTTCGAAGTGATGTGCATCACGTGACTGTAGCGTTCGACGGTCATTACGTCGTTGAGCTTGACCGAACGGTACTTCGCCACCCGGCCAACGTCGTTTCGTCCCAAGTCGACGAGCATCACATGCTCCGCCCGCTCCTTAGGATCCGCCAGGAGTTCTTCGGCCAGACGCTTGTCTTCTTCCTCGTCGGCGCCGCGGCGACGGGTGCCGGCCAGAGGACGCGTGGTGACCACGCCATCCTTGCAGCGGACCATGATCTCCGGCGAACTGCCGACCAAGGTCACGCTCGGCGTTCGCACGTAGAACATGAACGGGCTCGGGTTGACCACCCGCAAGGTGCGGTAGATCTGGAACGGATGGACGCGAATCGGCACTTCCAGCCGCTGGCTGACGACCACCTGGAAGATGTCGCCGGCACGGATGTACTCGACGCATTTCCGCACCGCCGCTTCGAACTGTTCCTGCGTGAAGTTCGACTTGTAAGGAAGAGTTGGGTCGCCTTCGGTGCTGATGTCCATCGGCTGGAGATCGCACGGTTGACTGGCTAGCTGATCGACGATTTCATCGACCCGCTGGCAGGCCGTTTGGTAAGCCTTCTTGCGGTCGGTCTCCGGCCCATCGAGACGTGCCATGGCGACCACGACGATGGTCTTGGTGACATGGTCGAACACCACCATCTGGTCATAGAAGGCGAAGGCCATGTCGGGGACATGGCGGTCGTCGGCCGGAGCGTTGGGGAGATGTTCGAGGTAGCGGACAATATCGTAGCCGGCATACCCCACCGCGCCACTGCAGAACGGGGGGAGTTCAGGCAATCTCGCCGTGCGGACGGCCTCGACCCGGCGCCGCAATTCGTCCAGCGGATTGGCGCACTCAAACTGCCGGGTCTCCAAGATTGGGGCCCCGGAAGCAGAGACTCCGGAGGGGGAACTGACCGTCACGTGGTTTCCATAGGCCTCGATCTCGAAGAACGGATGAGTTGCCAGGAAGCTGTAGCGGCCAACTTTCTCGCCGCCGACAACACTTTCCGCCAGGCAAGAACAGCGCCCGGCGTCGAGCTTATGGAAGGCGGTGACTGGAGTTAGCGAATCGCTGGCCAGCCGACGGTAGACGGGAACCAGATCTGCATGTTCTGCCAATTGGCAAAACCGGGAGAAATCTGGATAATACGTTGTTTGCTTTCTTGTCATACCAGAGAGAGGGGCGGGGGAGATCGAAAGTTCACCTCGAAAGAAATGAGGGGCGAATTCGGGCGAGGCTGCAAATCGGGGGGCTAGACGTCCGCTGCCTGCCCATGCCCCAGCTTAGCACCCGGGCCGCCTGTCGACAAGCAATGGCGGAGACAGATTGCA
Organism: Thermoguttaceae bacterium; assembly: GCA_039680305.1. GTDB lineage: Bacteria > Planctomycetota > Planctomycetia > Pirellulales > Thermoguttaceae > JBDKTH01. The sequence continues at coordinate 2,867 of JBDKTH010000562.1, forward strand.
TGCAAGCCATTTTGCTTGAGAAATGCGGCTTTTGGGTGGGGGGTGACTCGGGTTGACAGGCAGGGGGCCATTGTTAGAATCCAGATGGGAGGGTGTCCCGGAGACGCAAGGATGAGATGTCAAAAGTGTGAAAAACCGGCAACATTCCATATTACGGAACTAACCGGAGGGAAGCCACAGGAACTTCACTTGTGCGAAGACCACGCACGAGAGTACTTGTCGCAGTCGAGCGAAGAACCAACCTCGACCGCCGCCATGGCGGCCTTGGCCCAACAGATCGCCAAGCACATGCCGGTCGGTCAGACGGCTGAGGAACTGGCTCAGTTGGATCAGCAGTCATGCCCAGTGTGTGGCATCACATTCTACGAGTTTCGCAACCAGGGACGGTTGGGGTGCCCCCACGACTATGTATGCTTCGAGAGCCAACTGGAGCCGTTGATCTTGAACATCCACGGTGAAAACGAGCATACGGGCAAGACGCCCAAGCGGTCCCCTAAAGGAAGTGAACGACGGACCCAACTCATTCGCCTCCGCCGCGAGATGAAAGAGGCGGTGGCCGACGAGGATTACGAACGAGCCTCCAAACTGCGCGATCAGATCCGCCGTATCGATAGTGCAGAGGAGAAGTAGCCGTGGAATTGGACGATCTCACGCGGAGCAGTGGCGAATGGCTCCGGGGCGCCGGACCCGAGTCCGACATTGTCATCAGCAGCCGCATTCGCCTGGCTCGCAATCTGGCCGATTTTCCCTTCATCAGTCGGGCTGCGCCGCCGGATCGCGCCCAAATCGAAAACTCCCTCAAGAATGCCGTCCTGGCCGTCGGCGAAGATCTGATCTATGTCGATGTTGAGGGGCTCGCGGGCGTGGATCGTCAGTTCCTGGTCGAGCGGCAATTGATCAGCCGCGAGCACGCCGACGCCCAGGGCGCGCGGGCCGTGGCGATCGACAAGTGCGAAAAGTTCAGCGTGATGATCAATGAGGAGGACCACCTCCGCATTCAGGTGATGCAGAGCGGGCTGGACTTGCAGAACGCCTGGGAGCGGATCAACCGCATCGACGACACCATTGAAGGGAGAGTCGTCTACGCCTACCACGATCGGCTCGGCTATCTTACGGCGTGCCCCACCAATGTGGGGACTGGAATGCGGGTCAGTGTGATGCTCCATTTGCCGGCCCTGGTGATCACCCGGCAGATCGAAAAGGTCTTCCGGAGCCTGCAAAAGATCAGTCTGGCCGTGCGCGGGCTGTATGGCGAAGGCTCGCAGGCCATGGGCGACTTTTACCAGATCAGCAACCAGATCACGTTGGGCCGGAGCGAGGAGGAGCTGATCAAGCAGGTCGGCGATATCGTCCCGGTCATCATTGACTACGAACGCCAGGCCCGCGATTTCCTCATCCGCGAAAGCCACGAGAACCTTCACGATCGAGTCAGCCGGGCTTACGGCATCCTCCGCAACGCCCAGACGATCAGCTCCGAGGAAACGATGCATTTCCTCTCCAGCGTACGGCTGGGCGTCAACCTGGGGCTGATCGAAGATCTCGAAATTCCCAAGGTCAACGAGCTGTTCATCCTCACGCAGCCGGCCCACCTCCAGAAGCTCAGCGGTTCCGAACTCGACACGGCCGACCGCAACATCGAGCGCGCCCGCTATCTCCGCCACCAACTCAACAAGGAACACTCCGACGGCGCGGAGAAGAACTGATCCTACTTGGTTTCCCCCAGCTTTCGCCGCACCGCGCCGACCACCACCGGCGGCAGAAATCGCGCCAGAGCTTCGTCCCCGGCCAACGGTGCAATCTGCTTGATCAGCGAGCTGGAAACGTGAGCCAACTCGCCATCGGCCAGCATGAACAGGGTTTCTACGTCCGGGGCCAGACGCCGATTGGCCATCATCATCGTCAACTCGGCCGGAATATCGGTGATGGGGCGAACGCCCCGGATCATCACCTTGGCCCCGCACTGCTTGACGAACTCCACCGCCAGGCCCGAAAAC
>JBDKTH010001301.1:0-2186 GCA_039680305.1 Thermoguttaceae bacterium
GGACCGGTCGTCCTGGCATGCGCCCGTCGCGAATCCACGCGGGCTCGGCTTGATCCGCTCGCCCCACCCTACGATCTCTGATTTCAGAAGACACGTCGTCGGCCGCTCCGGTTCACGGCATCGTTAGGGGCGATCTAAACGGCCCACTGCGGGCGTTTTAGAGTCACAAAGGCTTCCGCCAATGGCTTCGGGCAGCTACCAAAGTGCTCGATTGCCAAGGCCGGTCGCGTAGTCGATGACCACGCGTGAAAACCCCTGTCCCAGGGGAGTCCACGTTCCGTATCGAAGTCCTTTACGAGATCTCCGTCAATTCGTTCCGCGAGTCGAAACACCCCGTGAGCTTCGAGTGAGACTGCCTTTTCCAGCGGATTAATCCGGTATCCCTTTCGGAATCCCTCAAGATGCTGCTCAATGCCGGAGGCAACTTGCGACGAATCTTGTGAAACGATGCCCTGAAGGCAGGCAACAATGCCGTTGATCCACGCTGGCTTCTTCTCCGACAGCCGCTTTCGCCGGAGTTTCTCCAATTCGGATGCGTGAGATCGGAGAATGGCATGAATGCCGTTGTAGATCGTCCGAGTATCTGGGTGGCCCTTTGACAACGGAAACGTCGCAATATCGACGTAGCGCTCAATGGCAAGATCATCGCCAATCGCAATCGCCGGCAACAGCGTCCACACGTCAGTGAACTCGTCCCCATTTGCGACATGGTTGAGAATCGCCTGCCGCACATGCATTTGAATGAACAGTCCGAATTCATCCAGGTCGTCTGTTGCCAAACGACGAGCCATGCCACGCAGGTACCAGCCGTTTGGCCAATCGGAGATCCAGCCGAATCGGACGGCCAATTCAAGGTCTTCATCCGACCAATCTGGATACTGGGTCCTCGTATTGGCGATCGCATCATGCGCGTCGCGTTCCAGCCAATGAGCAACGAACTGGTCGAAAGCAAGGTTCGCACGATCACGATCGTTCGCCATCGCCTCTTCGACTGCTTTCGCGTATGCCTTGGGAAGTTTCATCACGTTGGCCCTAACTTCTGATTCTGCCGCCAGTGCGGTGCCGTCGCAATTCGTCATGATGGCCATTCCGGCGGCATAGCGCGCATTCCATCAACCAGCATTCTCGCGGCAAGATGTTGCCCCGTCAAGCGCTCGCAGGATGCCCCGAACAGAAGCGGGTGGTGGGGCTCGCTCGGTTTCCGGTCGTGCGGGACCGGTCGTCCTGGCATGCGCCCGTCGCGAATCCACGCGGGCTCGGCTTGGTCGGCTCGAGCCACCCTACAGACTCCTATTTCTTCCTCGCGTCGCAAGCGGCCTTGAACTTGGCTCGCTCGAACTTCTCTTTGACGAAGAAGTCATCCAGCAGGATGATATTGACTGCGGCGTCGAGTTCGGTACCCCCGAACTGGTCCACCTTGTTCTTCCAGAGCGAGATGTCCTTTGCCGTCAATTGCTTCAGGCGAGCGAGATACTTCGTGCCACGCTCGACGCTGTACTTTTGCCCTTCCTGAAGGACGTCAACCGGGAGGAGAACGAGTGGAACGGCCCACGCCGGCCCGCCAGCGGAGATGGTCGTGTCCGTTTGTCCAATCTCCTTGTTCAGTAGCGATTCAAACGCTTCCTTCCACACTTTGGCTTCCGACGCCGGCAGCGTTCGCGCTCGCTGAAAGAGGTTGTCCGCTTTCTTGGCGTTCCACTGGAGATCGTCGAAGGCCGCGCTCATGTGAATCGCGAAGTCGGTGCGGCACACCTGTCTCGCGCTTGGAAGGCCATCTTTGAGTTTCTGGTCGATGATGCGTTCCAGTTCGACGACCCACTTCTCGAGCTCTTCTGGGGGCACGGCCACCAGCCGCCTTCTCACCTTGTTCAAGCCGTCCACGGTATATTCCCCCTGAGGCCCTACAATGAGCAGCGGCGCTCCGCCCGGCGGCTGAATTCTGCCAAGATCCTTCGACGTGGATTTGTCGTCTCCCTGAGCCACAGGGACGCCGCCCAGGAACACAAACAGGAGTAGAGCAAGGAGGTGAAGGGGACCGTACCGCATCGAAAACGCCCTCCAATTGAGTGTGCGTGTCTACCGGCCAACTTCTGATTCTGCCGCCATCGCAGCGTTGTCGTAGTTCGTTATGATGCCCATTCCGGCGGCACAACGCGCATTCCATCAACCAGCATTCTGGCGGTAAG
>JBDKTH010000673.1:0-2010 GCA_039680305.1 Thermoguttaceae bacterium
GCCCTACCGCCAAGGAGTGAGCGATGCTTGTCTTGTCCAGGCAACGCGACGAGAGCATCATCATCGGCGACAATATCGTCGTGACGATCGTGGATATTCGTGGGGATAAGGTCCGGCTGGGGATCGAAGCCCCCGGGGAAATCCCGGTCCATCGCCGCGAAGTGTATGAAGCCATTCAGCGGGAAAACGTCCGGGCGAGCCGCCTTGAGCCCAAGGACACCCGCGATCTGGCCAAAGCCAAACCCGTCGAGTCGGGCGGCAACCCCGTCGGCTAAACGCCGCTTCCCGCAAGAGCGCTGCTGCCGAGCACCGTGAGCCTCAACGGGCGAACGGGGACGCCTCGGGCGATTCTGCGGCCTGTTCCGATTCTTCCGCCCTCGCGACGATTCCAAGCAATCTCGCGGGGGCCTTTTATTCTATCTGGTCTGCATTTTATGCCGAAGAGGATTAATAGGTGCCGGCAGGGGGATTCACGGGAATTTCCCAGGTTGCCTAAAGCATATAGTTTCGCGGACCGATACACGACGGTAGGCGCCGTTTCAGCGCGACCGTTGCGCGGGTGTTAACTCGCGAAACTGCCAGAGATTGACACCTGGATTTCGCACCTTCGCAGAAAACGCGTTAGGAACGGCAAATACAACTAAACCGTGCTGTAACCGCTTGTGGCCCCCGACAGCCGCGAGTGGACCACAGACAAGCGGACCCGGAACTACCGCTCCCCCGCGCTCGGGTCGCGCTTGGAGAAAGAATTCCTTTTTCCTCCAGAAAGGGTGTCTGGCATGACCCGTATTAACACCAACGTAAGTTCTCTCACCGCTCAGAAGACGTTGGCTCGGTCCAACGCCTCGTTGCAGCAAGCTCTGACCCGCTTGAGCACCGGTCTCCGCATCAACTCCGGGAAAGACGACCCGGCCGGTTTGATCGCCAGCGAAGTGTTGCGTGCCGACATGACGAGCACCAGCAAGGCGATCACCAACAGCCAGCGGGCCAACCAGATGATCGCCACGGCTGACAGCGCCCTCGGGCAGGTCAGCTCGCTGATGAATGATATTCGCGGTCTGGTTTCCGAAGCCGCCAACACCGGTGCCATGAGCGCCGAGCAGATCGCGGCCAACCAGTTGCAGATCGACTCCTCGCTGGAAGCCATCGACCGGATCTCCCAGGTGACCCAGTTCCAGGGCAAACGGCTCTTGGACGGCAGCCTCGACTTCATCACCCAGGGCTCCGACTCCAGCAAGATCTCCAACATCAAGATTGACCAGGCCACCTTCGGCAACTCGGCGCAGATCGGCGCCACGGTCGAGATGGTTGCCCAGGCCACCGAGGCCAGCCTGAACTACGCCTACACCGCGGTCTCCGAGGCCGTGGTCCTCGAAGTCGGCGGCTCCGACGGCTATCAGACCTTCCAGTTCGCCGCCGGCAGCACGGTCGACGAGATGGCTTCGGCCATCAACCTCGTGTCCGACGCCTTGGGCGTCCGCGCCGAGGTCGCCGCCGGCGCCACCGCCGGCTCGCTCACCGTCTCCAGCCTGGGCGCCAACAACGACATGGTGCTCACCGCCAAGCAGGCCGGCTTCAACGCCGGTAACATGAACGTCAAGTACACCGTCGGCAACAGCTCGGCCACGACCGCGACTTACCAGGCCGGCAGCGACAGCGGCGACCCGGGCACGATCAACGTCGCCCTGCGGACCGTCGCCGGCGTCTCCGCCACCGGCACCACCGACGACACCAGCCTGTTGACCAAGGCGTCTGCCCTCTTGGACGGTGCAAACGCGAATGCCGATCTGACGTTCACCGCCGTCAACGCCGGGGCTGCGGGCAATAACCTCAAGGTTCAGTACGTGTCCGGCGCCGCCAACAAGGTCTCGTTCAACGAGGCCGACGGCGTGATGACGGTCGAAGTCGTCGGCGGCACCACGGCCAACCAAGTCATGGCCCTGGTGAACAACGATGCCACGGCAAGCCAGCATATGACCGTCTCCTTGGCCACGGGCAGCACCGGCGTCG
>JBDKTH010001388.1:0-5544 GCA_039680305.1 Thermoguttaceae bacterium
ACCCTACCCCAATCTTACTCCGTCTGGTGTGGGCCGGCAACACGCCATGGTGAGGCGGCCATGGGAGCGGTTTTGCTCGGCCTTGCGAACGCGCGCTCGGACGAGTCTATTCGTCGCCGGGCGGCTCATCGTCTTCTGTGGAGGGATCACCGCTTTGCCATTCCATCAGGCCGCCGACCAAGGCGCACAGGAGGAGCCAGAGGGGCAAGGTCACTGGCCAGACTTCCTTGTAGCTGGGCTTGAAGGCCACGAAGAACACGATCGCGGCAACGATCGCCGAGACAAGGGCGCTTCGCAGAACGCTCCAGGCGGTCGCCTTCGGGTTGGTTTTGTCCAACAGGCCCATGGTGAACTCGAGCGATTTCAGGCCAACGACTGTTTCTTGGTTTTCAAGTTGCCCCGGACCGGATTCGTCCCCGCCGGGCTTGCCCCGGCGGAACGAAGGATTGGGTGGACTCCCCGCCGCATCCCGCATGCGAAGCTTCTTCTCCTGGCCCCGGCCGCTCGAAGCGGCCGGGGCCAGGAGAAGAAAGAGGTGTGGAGGGATCTCCCTGTAGTGGTCAATCCTGCGTTCCACCGGGGCGAGCCCGGCGGCGACGGCGCATGTTGGCCGACTAACCTCCCAGTCTTTTGATGAGATCGGCGAAATTCCCGAAAACACCAACAACATACAGCCGCCAGACGACGATTGCCACCGCCAGGTGTACGCCATTCCAGGCCAGCGTCACGCGAGCGTTCTTCAGGAGGAATTCCTTGGCAATGCCGATCACTCCAAGAGCCGGAAGAATCCAACTGTACCCGTGCGAAAGTACGACTCGGGTCAGCGGCGGGAGCGCGCCGAAGTCGCTGAAGATTCGAGAATAGCCGTCTCTCGACCGGAAGATTTGATAGGTGGCCAACATCGTAAGAAGCAGGGTCACCGCCAGCATGATACGCGAGCCAATGCGAAACGCCGCGGTCCAACCGGGCGACCCCGGAAGGACATCCAGAGATTCCGGGGAGCGATAGGGATTCGTCGAGTCCATGTGCGAATCGATGACTTTCGCCCCACAACCAAAGGTGGTCCGGTCGTGCTCCTTGTCCATAGGCGTGCCCCTTGATCTTCCGGTTGCCGCGGTCCTGATTCGTCGCCGCCCGGGCAAGCCCGGCGGGCGACGGCGTGCTCTGGGCTCCGACGGAATTCCGCCGTTCGAGGCCAATCCTACTCGGTCTCCAACGGCCGGACAACATGCCACGAGTCGAGGATACCAGCCAAAATCGCACGCCGTCCGGGGCGGAAATAGTTGAAATTGGGCCAGCGGATCTGCTAGGCTCACTCCTGGCAGCCGAAAACGCTAGCCCTTTGCTATTTGACAATTCGGTGATTCCTCGCATCACGCTGGCCGTGAAGCCCAGGGCGGAACGCCACAGAGGGCGTTCCCTGCAGCCGCCGTAGCCGGCTCCAGACTGGTCGGGTGGTGTGAAGGTCGAGTGGTTTGTATCTAGGTCGTAAGGGTGGAAACACCGGAATTATGCAACACACCCCCTATTTCTGACTAGAAGGCTTGCGCCGCGGAGCACAGCCTGAACTTACTAATGAGCCAATGGTTGCGGCAACACGCGTCACCCTAAAATATGCAACACATCACTCGGGGCTTTCCACAATTCTCTCCCTTAACCGGGTGGGGATTCGCCGATCTACGCTCACTTTGTCTCCCTTCGTTCAACACCCATTCCCCCCGATGGAAAACCAAGCCGAGCGGGCCCCATGCCTGTATCCTCCCGTCGCAAGCGACTGGGCTAAACGGAGAGTTGCGTCAACCGATTCAGCGGCATTGCCAGCACACCACGACGAGCAGCCATCGATTCTGAAGCGAAATCCTGAACCCCGAACCCTGAACCCTCTCTTCTTCCCAGTCGCTCTTGGTCCAATCCCCCCTGGTCACTAGAATACGGCCGCCCTGCTGCATGGAGGTACCTTATCGATGGCGACGGCCAGCAAATCGACTCGACCGCATCTGGTTCCTGGCAACCCGCAACCGCAGTCCCAAGTCCCTCCGCCGCGACGCCGCGGACAATGGTTCGTGGCGGCGACAATCCTCCTGGTCGGCCTGTTGTGGCTGGCCCCGATCCTGGTTGCCCACAGCCCGATGCTGTCCTGGGCGGTCGGCTATCTGACCACGGGGCTGCGCGGCAAGGTTCACGTGGAATCGGCCTCGCTCGGTTGGTTCTCGCCGATCGAGATGTCGGGGATCGAGATCCGCGACGAGCATGGCCAGCCGGTCCTGGAGGCCACGAAGGTCACCGGCGAACGGTGGCTCTCCGGGCTCCTGTGGAATTCGTCGAAGCTGGGCCGGTTCCGCGCCGAGAAACCGAAATGCACCCTCGTGCTCCGCGACGACGGAAGCAATCTCGAAGACATCCTGAACGGCTGGGCCAGCATCGCGAAGAACGAAAAGACGAACCAGGCGGCCGACGGGACCGCGGGCCAGGCGACGGATCTCCAGGTGGAGATCGTCGATGGCCAGGTGCTCGTGAACGAAGCGCGAACCCAGCGGTCCTGGCTCGTCCAGAATCTCCAGGTCGTGCTGGCCCTGCCGGCCGACGCCGGCAAACCGATCACCCTCGAGACCTCCGGCCTGATCGGCGATCAGCGGCGTTCCGGGCGTTTCGAGGCGAAGCTGAGCACGGGGCAGGGCGGAGGCAAGGCCGATCAACTGGAGTTGAAAGCCCAGAACGTGCCGCTGGCCGTGTTGGCGCCCCTGGTCGCCCGATCGGCCCCGGGGATTCGCCTGGACGGCTGGCTGTCCTCGGACCTCCAGTGCCAAGGCGCCGACCTGTGGAAGCTTGACCGCGTGGTCGTTCAAGGCCAGGCCGCGGCCGAAGAATTCGTGCTCACGGCCCCGCAATTGGGCTCCGATCAGCTCCGGCTGGGACGGTTCCAAGCGAACTGTCAACTTGCCTCGCAAGAGAGCCGCCTGCAAGTGAGCCGCCTGGAGGTCGAGTCGGACGTCGGCCGCCTGTCGGCCACGGGACAGATCGACCTGGGCGGCGACGCCAGCACGAGCCTGGTGGCCAAACTGCCGCGCCAGACCTGCGAGATCCACGGCCTGGTCGACCTGCCGCGGTTGGCGGCGATGCTCCCCGAGACATTGCGGATCCGCCGCGAGACGCAGGTCACCTCCGGACAACTCCAACTCTCCTTGACCAGCCGGCCGGGACAGGAAGGGATGACCTGGCAAGGCCAGCTCAGCGCCAACAACCTGATCGCTCAGAACCAGGGACGGCAACTCGCCTGGCAGCAGCCGATCCTGGTCGTCTTGGCCGCGCGCGAGAAGCAAGGCGGATTCATCATTGACAGTCTCCGCTGCGACTCCGATTTCCTGAAGATCGAAGGCGCCGGCACGACCGAGGATTTTTCTGCCGTCGCCAATCTCGACCTGAACCAACTGGTCGGGCAGCTCAACGGCCTGATCGATTTTGGCAACGTGCGCCTGGCGGGCAATGGCTCTGCCACGCTCCATTGGCGACAGCCGCCCCAGCGGGATTTCCTGGCCGAAGGCCAACTCCAGGTGCAGGGCCTGCAACTGGTCGTGCCCGATCGGCCGGCGTGGACCGAAGAGCGGCTCGTGGCCAACTTCTCCGCCAGCGGCCGGACCGATTTCTCGAGCAATACCCGGCTGGGGACGCTGACGCTGGATGCCACCGCCGGCGACGACCGTCTGGAAGCCCGGCTCGTGCAACCGATCCCCGATTTCCGCGACGGCGGCACGTGGCCGTTGGCCGTTCGCTCGACCGGCGAGCTGGCCCGGCTGCTGCCGCGCTTGAGTCCGTGGATCTCCTGCGATGGGCTGCAATTGGCCGGCCGGTATGATCTCCAGACCCAACTCATCGGAAAGTCCGGTTCGCTCCATGTCAGCTCGGGCAAGCTTGTCGTCGATCAACTCCTGGTGAACACGGGCAGCTGGAACCTTCAAGAGCCGCACGCCGAACTGGACGCCGAGGGTGGCTATGACCAGACCCGGCAACGGCTGGACCTGAAGTCGGCCCGGTTGACCTCGACGACCCTTACCGCCCAGACGCAAGGCCTGGTGTTGGCCTACCCAGCGACGGGGCCCGCGGAACTGGCCGGCTCGATCGTGTGTCAGGGCAACCTGGACCGGCTGCAGCAGTGGATCGTCAATCCCAAGCAACCGGCCGAGTGGCGACTTGGTGGGCAACTGGCCGGCGTCGTGGAACTGCAGCCTTCGCCCGCCGGATTCGCCACGCGGCTCGATGCGTCGATCAACAACCTGGCCGTCGCCCACGCGTCGGGCCAGCAGTTCCAAGAGCCCCAGGTCCGCCTGGTCGGGCGCGGGAACTACCAGCGGCAGCAGGGCGTGTTCGTCATTGAACAGGCCGAACTGGTCTCCGGCACGGTGGGCGCCACGGCCGTCGGGCAGTACCTGACCAAGGACGACGCCAATCAGCTCCAAGCCGACGCCAAGGTCAACTACGATCTGGAGAAGCTCTCGGCGCTGCTGCGATCGTATCTGGGCGACGGCATCTATGCGGCCGGGCGCGGTTCGTGCCCCATCAATTACCAGGGCCCGTTGGCCATGGCCGGCAGCCGGGCCACGGCTGCGTTCGGCTGGCAGTGGGCCAACCTCTATGGGTTTGAGGTCGGTTCGGGGGAGATCCAGGCCGTGTTGACCAACGGCACGCTGCAGGTGCGGCCCTTGGAGCTGGCCGTCAGCGAAGGACGCGTGCGGCTTGCCCCCCAGGTGCGTCTGAGCGACACGCCGATGCTGCTTAGCGTGGCGCCCGGCCGGGTGGCCGAGCAGATCCGCATCAATCCGCGGATGTGCGCCCACGGCCTGCAATACATCGCCCCGGTGATGGCCGGCGTGGCCACGGCCGAAGGACGCTTTACCATCGAGTTGGACTCCTGCCATCTCCCGCTATCGGAACCGTCGCACGGCGAGTTCAGCGGCCGGATGATCATTCACGACGTCCAGATCGGCCCTGGGCCGCTCGTTCAGGAGCTGGCGATCGTCCTGGGGCGCCCCTATCCGGCCCAACTGACTCGGCAATCGGTGATCCCCTTCCGTCTGGTCGACGGCCGGGTCTATCACCAGAACCTCGAATTGGTCTTTCCCGACGTGACGATTCGCACGTCCGGTTCCGTGGGGCTGGACCAGACCATGGCCATCACGGCCGAAATGCCTGTCCCGCCGAAATGGATCGGCAACAACCCGCTCGGCGCAGCCTTGAAGAATCAGACCATTCGCCTGCCGATCAGCGGCACGCTCTCCAAACCGGCGATCGACCGTCGCGTGCTCGATCAGCTCAGCCAGCAGTTTGTCCGCAACGCGGCCCAGAGCGTGATCCAGGACCAGGTGATCAAGCACCAGGACGAGATCCAGAAGGGTTTGAACAAGGTGAACCGCGAACTCGACCGGTTGTTCGGCCCGCCGCCGAACGTAAAATAGGGTTCAGGGTTCAGGGTTCAGGGTTCAGGGTTCAGGGTTCAGGGTTCAGGGTTCAGGGTTCAGGGTTCAGGGTTCAGGGTTCAGGGTTCAGGGT
>JBDKTH010000490.1:0-12998 GCA_039680305.1 Thermoguttaceae bacterium
TGGAATGCTCCCCTTGAACTGATCCATGTGTTATGAGAGTCTATGAGCCCCCCAGGGGGCGAAAGGAGACTCTCGATGCCAAGGAAGCGACATACGTCCGAACAGATCATCCGCAAGCTGCGGCAAGCGGAGGCCGACTTGGCCGCCGGCCTTTCGATCGGCCAGGTCTGCCAGAAGCTGGAGATCGCCGAGCAGACGTTCCACCGCTGGCGGAACCAGTACGGCGGGATGAAGGCCGAGGAGGCCAAGCGGCTGAAGGAATTGGAGCAGGAGAACGCCCGCTTGAAGAAGCTGGTGGCCGATTTGGCGTTGGACAACCAGATCCTCAAGGAAGTCGCCGAGGGAAACTTCTGAGCCCTGCTCGTCGGCGGACGGCGGTCCGGGACGTGCAGCGGAAGCTGGGCGTCTCGGAGCGTCGGGCGTGCAGGGCGATTGGTCAGTCTCGTTCGAGCCAGCGGTACGAGCCGTTGGAGGACGAGGAGGAGCAGCGTTTGATTGCGGAGATGCTGGAACTGGTCGGCCAGCACCCGCGGTATGGCTATCGGTTCATCTGGGCCTTGCTGCGGCAGCGAGGCTGGCGGGTGAACCGCAAGCGGATCTATCGACTGTGGGTCCAGGAGGGCCTGAAAGTGCCGAAAAAGCAGCACAAAAAGCGACGGCTGGGGACCAGCGACAACAGTTGCATCCGCCGCAAGGCCGAGTACAGGAACCATATTTGGACGTGGGATTTCGTGCACGATCGGACGAGCGACGGGCGGCCCTTGAAGTGGCTGTCGGTCGTCGACGAGTACACCCGGGAGTGCGTGGCGTTGGAGGTGGGACGAAGCATGACCGCGGAGAAAGTGATTGACGTGCTGATCGACCTGTTTCATCTCCGCGGCGTGCCGAAACATATCCGTAGTGACAACGGTCCGGAGTTCATTGCCAAGGCGATCCGGCGTTGGCTGGCTGCCGCGTCGGTGGAGGTGCTCTACGTCGAGCCGGGCTCGCCCTGGGAGAACGGGTACGTGGAATCGTTCCACAGCCGTCTCTGCGACGAACTGCTCAACCGCGAGGAGTTCACCAGCCTGGCGGAAGCCCGGTACCTGACGGCTCGCTGGCAACTGGAGTACAACCACCATCGCCCCCACAGTTCGTTGGACTACCAGACCCCGGCGGAATTTGCCGCTGGCTGTGCGGCTTCCGCTCCGGCTGCGCCTCCGCTCCAGCCGCACAGCCGAACCCATGAAACCTTAACCCAACCGATACTCTCATAACCCCTGGTACAGAAAATGGGGGCATCTCACAGACGCCGCTCAAGATCGGCCAGCAAGAGTTCGCCCGCGGGCTGGGTACCCACGCCAACAGCGAGATCGTCGTCACGCTCCCGGCGGGGGCGAAGGCGTTTCAGGCTCAGGTCGGCATCGACAACAACTACGATACGCGCGGACAGCATGGCTCGGTCCAGTTCAGCGTCGAAATCGGCGGCAAGGAGGTCTTGCGCACACCGACGTGCAAGGGCGGCCAGGCCCCGGTGCCCGTGCGTGTGGAGATTCCTGCCGACGCGAAGGAACTCGTGCTCAAGGTCGACACCACGTCCGACGGCCCCTCGCACGATCAATCGGACTGGGCCGACTCGCAGCTCGTGATGGCCGATGGACGGATCGTCAGACTCGACGAACCACAGCAGTTCCTCGCCGATCAGATCCCATTCTCGTTCCAGTATGGCGGCGTGGCGTCGGCCGAGACGATCAATGCCTGGAAACGCACCAACGAGAGCAAGGAAGAAAAGGACTGCACGCGGCACACGGTCACCTGGACCGACCCGAAGACCGGCATGGCGGTGACGGCGCTCGTGACCGCCTGGAAACGTTATCCGGCAGTCGATTGGGTGCTGTCGTTTGAGAATCGCGGGAAGCAAAACACGCCGATTCTGGCCGATATCCAGGCCTTGGATCTCTCCTTGGGCACGACCGCGGCCAAGCAGCCGGTGATGCTGCACCAACTCGATGGCGACGTGAGCGGCGAGCAGTCGTTCCTGCCCCAGGACATTGCCATCGAACGGCGCAAGAGCCACCGCATGGCACCGACCGGGGGCCGCTCGTCGAACGGGGCGTTTCCCATGTTCAACGTGGCGTACGGAGCCCGTGGGCTGATCACGGCCGTCGGCTGGTCGGGCCAGTGGGCGGCCTCGCTCGATCGGTCTGAGTCGGGGCCAACGCGGCTCCGGGCGGGACTGGAGAAGACCCATCTGATGCTGCATCCGGGCGAGCGGATCCGCAGCCCGCGGATCCTCCTGATGAGTTGGCAGGGCGATCGCCAGGCGGCCCACAATCGCTTCCGCCGGCTGCTGTTGTTCCACTACGTGCCCAAGGCCGACGGCCGGCCGCTGGCGCTGCCGGCGTTCCTCCAGTGCTTCGACCGTTATAGCTGGTCGAATCCGACTTGGGCGACTGAGGCCGGACAGATCGAGGAGGCCGCATGGGCGGCCAAGCTCGGGTTCGAATCGCTCTGGTTCGACGCGGCCTGGTTCGTCGGCGGGTTTCCCCATGGCGTGGGCAACTGGTTCTGCAAGCCCAAGGAATTCCCCCGCGGCCTGAAACCGGTTGCCGAAGCTTGCCACGCGCAAGGGCTGAAGTTCATCGTCTGGTTCGAACCCGAACGGGTCGCCCCCAACACCCAGATCGCCCGTGAACATCCGGCGTTTGTGTTCGGCGGCGAGCGAGGGGGGCTGTTCAAGCTCAACGACCCCGAGGCCCGCCGCTGGCTGACCGAACTCCTGTCGCAACAGATCACCGAGTCGGGCATCGACTGGTATCGGAACGATTTCAACATCGACCCGCTGCGGTTCTGGCGGGCGAATGATCCGCCCGACCGGCAGGGAATCACGGAGATCCGCTACATCGAAGGGCTGTACGAAATGTGGGACGAACTGCGGGCTCGCCATCCGGGACTGGTGATCGACAACTGTGCCAGTGGCGGCCGTCGCATCGACCTGGAGATGTGCATGCGGAGCGTGCCGCTTTGGCGGAGCGATACCAATTGCTCGCCCGGGCATTCCGACTGGCACCAGGCACAGACCGCCGGGCTGAGCCTCTACCTGCCGCTGCACACCGCCTGTAGTTGGCAGCCGGCAGCCTATGAGCTGCGTAGCGTGGGGACCGCCGGCGCGATCTGCCAGTGGGCGTATCTCGACAAGGATTTTCCCGTCGAGCGGGCCCGGACGCTCCTTGCCGAAGCCAAGGACAACCGCAAGTATTGGTACGGCGATTTCTACCCGCTAACCCGTTGTTCCACGACGCCGGACCAGTGGATCGCCTATCAGTTCCACCGTGCCGATCTGCACGCCGGGCTGGTGCTGGCCTTCCGTCGCGGTGCGAGCAACTATCCGGCCCTGTGCGTGCAACTCCAGGCGGTCGACCCGGCGGCCCGCTATGCCGTCGCGTTCATCGACGAAGCGGGGCAGACCCGGCAGGAGACGCTCTCGGGCCGGCAGTTGAGCGAGGACCTGGAGTTGCGGCTCGCCAAACGGGAAAGTAGCCTGATCGTTCGCTACCGGAAGATACCCTAACCCGCATTTCCCGTAGGACGAAGGAGGAGAATCGGACCACGGGAGATGCACAGGGCGACGACACTTCGCCGATCGTCCCACGTCTATTCCAACAGTTCCCGGGCTGTCTGCACGTCGGTCAGCAGATGCGTCCAGAGCCGCAGGTCGGGGGTCTCCAAAAGGGGACGCAGGGCTTCGGTCTTGGTCTCGCCGCAGTTGCCGCAGGGGCCGCCGAGGAGAATCACCGATTTGCCCGGCGTCTGCACCATCTGGACGAGATCCGAAAGCTCAAAGAGCGTCACGGCTCGTACCGGGCATTCCTCGATCATCGGACCTTGGGACGTATAGGGGCGGAACTGGACGTCGCCCCGCCAGCCAGCGGCCTGCATTCGAGACAGGGCGTCTTTCTCGATCGTCCCTTCCTCGATTAGGGTTTTGAGATACTTCAGCAAAAGGCCGTGCTCGTGTCCAGCCACGGCCAGCGAGGTGACGACGATGTCGATGTCCTTCGCCCGCTTGAACGACCGACGCACCCCGGGGTTGGCCTTGACCTTTTCGTAGTCCTCGTCCCTCCGGACGACCGTCTCGGAATGCAGCGAGATGTACTCGACCTCGACCAGGGCGTCTTGGAAGTAGCTGACGTAGGTGATCGGTGCCTTTTGCGGCTCGTCCATAAGGAAACTGCCGGCGGAGAGGGCGTGCAGCACCAGTTTGGGGCAGCCGACCTCCGAGTAGAGCCGCTGGGCAAGCCGCCGGGCCACGACCATCGCCGCGAAGCCGCCGCCCAGTCCAATATGGACGCCCTCGTCCTTGGGCTTCTGCTTGGCCAGATCCATCACCAGCGAGTACAGCAAGTCGCCGCCGATCTCGGCCACGTGTTGGGCCGCCTCTCGGCCCCGGATGTTGACCACCTGGATCCGGTCCGTGTCTTCCTTGTATTCCTTGAGGCCATAAGCGTCGGCCAGTCGCTGGGCCAGGTATTGCTCGCGGGGCGGCTGGAGCAAGACAAACCCCCGCCGCACGGCTTCGCGCACGAGTGGATAGACCCGTTCGCGTGTCAGATCCTTGCGTTCCATGTCGCGACGGAGCCAATCGAGGATCGCCGGCAAACTGACCTTGCCCGCCCCTTTGCCGAGGAAACGGTCGCAGATGCCGAAGACGATCTCGTCACTTTCCTGAGATGGGTGCCAACGCTTGCCCTTGGCCATGGTAGCCCAGCCTTCCCTTCCTGATGGCGCGAACACACGGTTCGGACTCCCGCTTGTCTAATTGTACCGGACTGGTGGCCACTGCATCAGGGCTTTGTGCGGGTGGTGACATAAGTGCAAGCAAAGCAGCCACTTAGGGTGGTGGCGTGAACCGTTTGCCACAAACGGCGGAGGACCTCGCCGGTGCCCCCTTGCCCGCGCCCGGTCGCTTGCACAGCCCATGATTGGCCAAGATAATGACCCCTGGGCTTTGATCCGTTCTCCATGAAGGCAGGTTCGATGGCCAGCGCGTATCTCGACTTCCGCAGCGACACGGTGACTCGTCCGACACCCGCGATGAAGGCGGCCATGGCTAACGCCGAGGTTGGGGATGACGTCTTTGGCGACGATCCCACGGTTCACCGGCTGCAGCAGCGGCTCGCGGAGATGCTCGGCAAGGAGGCCGCGTTGTTCGTGCCGTCGGGAACGATGTCCAACCAGATCGGGATTCGCGTTCACTGTCGGCCGGGCGACGAGATCCTTTGCGAGGCCGGCTGCCACATCTACAACAACGAGCAGGGAGGCTACGCCCAATTGACCGGCGTTGCCGTGCGTCCCGTGGCGGGGACCTATGGGGTGATGGAACTCGACCAACTCGTCGACCTCCTCCATCCCGACGATCCCCATCTGGTTCGCCCCCGGCTGGTCTGCCTGGAAAACACCCACAACCGCGGCGGCGGCCGGGTTCTCCCCTACAAAAACGTGGAGTCGATCTGCACCTGGGCCCACGAAAACCATCTGGCGACGCACCTGGATGGAGCGAGGTTGTTCAATGCGGTCGTGGCCACGGGGATCGAGGCCGCCCGCTGGGCACAGCATTTTGACACGGTCAGCGTCTGCTTCAGCAAGGGGCTCGGTGCCCCGATCGGCTCAGCCCTGGCCGGCCCGCGCGACCTGATCGCCGAGGCGGTGCGTCATCGGAAGGTTTTGGGCGGCGGGATGCGTCAGGTCGGCATTCTGGCGGCTGCCGCCCTTTACGCCTTGGAGCACCACGTCGAGCGGCTGGCCGAGGACCATACCAACGCTCAGCGGCTGGCCGACGGTCTGCGCCGTATCGAGCAGTTGCGTCTGGAGCCGGATTCGTTCGACACGAACATCCTCTATTTTCGCGTCGATCCTGCCTGGGGAACGGCCTACGAACTTGTGGCTGCGATGAAGGAACGCGGGCTCCTGATGTACGCCCCCCAGCGCACGGTGGTCCGCGCCGTGACTCATCTGGACGTCAATGCCCGCGACGTCGACCAGGCGATCAAGGTCCTCGAAGCGGTGGCCCGGTCGCGGAAGACGAAATAGCTGGCGACGCTGCCAGGGCGAAGGGGCATGGTGTCAGGCGGGTGCAGTGTTCGCCCGAAAGAACTCGGCCACGGTCGATTTGGACGTTTCGCCGCGAGCAACGGAGAATACCAGTTCCCCATAAATCGCTTGATTGGCCTTCAATCGGATATCATTCAGCGAGAGAAAGATGTAGGCCGCCACGGCACCCACTCGCTTATTGCCATCGATAAACGGATGGTTTTGGACGATGTGGAACAAATAAGCCGCCGCCATCTCGCACACATCAGCATGCAGGAACTGGCCGCCGAAGCTCGCCGCGGGCACGGCAATGGCCGACTGCAGCATCCCCCAGTCTCGGATGCCTTCGGAGCCGCCATAGTGGGCAATCTGATCCCGATGGATGTCGATGATCTCGTCGAGCGTGAGAAAGACCGGCGGCACAATCTCACTCCGCCAGCCGCTTCAGCGCTTCGCCGTACTGTTCATTGCAGTCCGACAAGGCTTGCTGAAACCGCTTGCGGCGCCGGCTGTCGTTGGCTGGCGTAATCACCAGAGCCCTGCCGTCCGTGGAAATCTCCAGCGACGTCTGCTCGTCGATGCCCAACAATTCCAGGATGGAACGGTCAATCACCAGAGCCAGGCTGTTGCCGTGCTTGCTCAGCTTCTTCGTCATCATGGCGTCTTCTTCCTCCCCTCAGACCACATCTTGGTCACGGTATACCATTGTAGCACCTTTTGTATACCAAGGCCAGGCGGGCTCACCCTTTTCGTGGGCATTTCGGCAGGTGTCATGAGTCACAGAGCCGTTTACCCGTACCGCCCGGTGATGTAGGTCTCGGTCTCTTTGCGTTTGGGGTTCAGGAAGAGATCGAGGGTGGGGGCGTGCTCGATCAGGCGGCCCATGAGCATGAAGATGCACTCGTCGCTGGCTCGCCGGGCCTGGGCCATGTTGTGGGTCACGATGACAATCGTGTACTTCTCCCGCAACTCCTCCAGGAGCATCTCGATCTTCTCGATCCCTTCGGCATCCAGGGCCGAGCAGGGCTCGTCCATCAGGATCACGCGGGGCTTGAGCGGCAGGAGCCGGGCGATGCAGAGCTTCTGCTGCTGCTCGAGGGTCAGGAGGGTGGCCTTCTTCTTCAGCTTGTCCTTGACGTCGTCCCAAAGCTGCACGCCGCGGAGGGCCGACTCGACCATGGCCTCCAGTTGCTTGCGGCTGTAGGCGCCTCGCCGGGTGTGCATGCGGATGCCGAACAGGACGTTCTCGTAGATTGAAATCGGCAGGGGATTCGGACGCTGGAAGACCATGCCTACCGACTTGCGCAGTTCGCTGAGCGAGACGTCCGGGTCGTAGATATTTTTGTCGAGGATCGTGATCTCGCCGGTGGTCCGGACGTTCCCGTAGCGCTCGTTGATCCGGTTGAAACAGCGCAGGAGCGTAGTCTTGCCGCAGCCCGAGGGGCCGATCAGGGCGGTGATCAGCCCGGGCTTGACGTTGACCGTCACGTCTTTCAGCGCCTGGAACTCTCCGTACCAAAGGTTCAGGCCGCGGGTCTGGATGCTGAAGTGGGTCGGCCCGGTCGCCGCCTGCGTGGTCATTAGCCGAAGTCTCCGGTAACGTACTGTTCGGTGAGCCGGTTTGCCGGGCTGGTGAAGATGACCTCCGTGTCGTTGACCTCGACCAACTGCGACGCGCTCAGGAACGCCGTCCGATCGGCCAGACGCCGCGCCTGCTGGACAAGATTGGTCACCAACACGATCGTCATCTCCTTCTTCAACTCGCGGAGAAGATCTTCGATCTTCATCGTGGTCACCGGGTCGATGGCGATCGAGAACTCGTCGAGACAAAGGATCTCCGGCCGGTGGGAGAGGGCCCGGGCCAGCGTGAGCCGCTGCTGCTGGCCGCCCGAGAGCCGGGTGCCGAGCAGTTGCAGCCGGTCCTTGACCTCGTCCCAGAGCATCGCCTGACGCAGGCATTTTTCCACCAGTGCGTCCAACTCGTAGCGATCGTGGAGCCCGGCACGGCGTGGGGCGTAGGCCACATTCTCGTAGATCGATAGCGGCAGCCCCACGGGCAGCGGGAAGACCATGCCCACCCGGCGACGCAACTCGTAGACGTTCCGCATCTGGTAGACATTCTCGCCGCTGACCAGGACCTCGCCTTCCACCTTGGCCGAAGAAACGAAGTCGATCGTGCGGTTGATGCACTTCAACAGTGTCGTCTTTCCGGAGTTGGCCGGCCCGATGATCGCCGTGATCTGCTTCTCGGGAATGTCGAGGTTGATCTCGCGCAAGGCAGTCTTCGTGCCGTAGCTGACCGTGACCTGGTTGAAACGGATGTGCGGATCCATGGTCGGCTACCACCTCTTGCGCGAGCGGAGGTACGCTCGCAGGCCAATGGAGAGGCTGTTGACCACCAGCACCAGGCCGATCAGGACCACGGCTGTGGCATACTGCATCTCCTCCGAAACGCCGCGAACCTGCGTGCACAGGGTAAACAGGTGCATCGAGAGGGCCATGCAGCGGTCACCCAAATCGTAGGGGAAGAACGACTGCCAGCCGTGATCGGCGACCGGGACGAAGAATACAGCCCCGGTGAACAGGATCGGGGCGGTCTCCCCGGCGGCCCGCGACACCTGGAGGATCACGCCGGTCAGGATGCCGCTGATCGAGTTGGGCAGCACGATCGTACGGATCGTCTGCCAGCGTGTGGCGCCCATGTTCCAGCAGGCTTCGCGGAATGACATGGGCACCGAGGCCAGGGCCTCGCGCGTGCTGGTGATGATCACCGGCAGCGTCATCACGGCCAGCGTGCAGGAGGCGGCCAATACCGAGCGGCCCATGCCGGCGAAAAGGACGAACGCGCCCACACCAAACAGGGCGTGCACGATGCTGGGCACCCCGGCCAGATTCATCACGGCCAGGTTGATGATCCGCGTGAACCAGTTGTCCCGCGCGTACTCGTTCAGGTAGACCCCCGCGAGGATTCCCACCGGGGCGGCGATCAGGAGCGAGAACAGGACGAGGAAGAACGTGCCCACCAAGGGGGCCCAAATGCCGCCGGCGGTCATGTAGTTCTTCGGATTCTGGAAGATGAACTCCAGCGAAAGGGCCGGCCACGCCTTGACCAGCAGGAACCCGAGGATCGCCAGCACCGGCAGGACCAGGGCAAAGGCCATCCCCATGAAGATCAGCTTGGCAATGCTCTCTTTGATCTTCTTCCACTTCTCCAGGGCCGTGGGCGTGAACGTCTCGCGGTGGACGAGGCGGATGCGCTGGCCGGGCTCCAGCTTCAGGTGGCCGTCGCCGTGGAGCTTGGCAAGCTCGGTCGCGGCCTCGGGGAGTCCCCACCAGGGCGAAAACTCCGTGCCATCACCGCCCGCCCCCAGTGCGCGGGCGTTGACGAAGAACTGGCGACGAGCCCGCCGCGTGGGCCGAGACGGCGTCCCCGGTCGCTGGCAGACGATTTCCAGATGCCAGGGATCTCCCGAACCCAACGGACTGGCGAAAGCCGCGGCATACTGCTTGGCGATCGCCTGGAGGGCGTCTTGCAGGTTCGGAAAGGCGGTCGGGCCTTCGACGACCTTGCCGTCGCGGGTCGCGAGAACGACGTACTCGTTCATCCCGGCGGTCTCATTGATTGCCTTCATTGCGAATCCCTTTGACCACCAGATCTGCGGTAAGGTTGACAATGAACGACACGGCAAAGAGCACGACGCCGATGACGAACAGCACGCGATAATGATCATCCCCGGCGACCGCTTCGCCCAATTCGGCGGCGATCGTGGCGGTCAGCGTGCGGATCGGATCCAGGAGGCTGTGGGGGATCAGCACGGCATGGCCGGTGGCCATGAGCACGGCCATCGTCTCGCCGATCGCCCGGCCCACGCCCAGCAAAACGGCGGCCAAGAGGCCGTTCTTGGCGGCGGGGAAAAGGACCCGGTAGACGATCTCCCACCGGCTGGCCCCCAGCGACACGGCCGCCTCGCGGAACGAGTCGGGGACGGCCTTCAGCGCGTCCTCGCCCACGGACACGATGATCGGCACGCTCATCAAGGCCAGGATGATGCCGCCGTTGAGCAGGTTGACGCCCACCGGGGCATCGGTGAACGTGATCAGCAGCGGTCCGACGATCATGTAGCCGACGAACCCCCAGACGATCGAAGGGATGGCCGCCAACAACTCGATGAGGACTTTGAGGACTTCCTTCAGACGCCCGTGGCAGAATTCGGAGATGTAGATGGCGGCGCCCAGCCCAAAGGGCACGGCCAAGAGCATGGCCAGCGCGGTGACCGAGAGCGTGCCCACCAGCAGGGCGAGGATCCCGTACTCGGGGCGAACGGCGGACGACGGCTGCCAGTTGGTGCTGGTGAAAAACTCGAACAGGTTCAAGCGGCCGGCCAGCATCGGGGCCGCTTCGCGGAATACGAACACGAAGATCGCGAAGACGAAGAAGATCGAACTCCACCCGCAGATCCGAATCAGCCACTCCACGGCCGGCTCGACGTAATCGACGACGCCGTGAACGGACTGCGTAAGCCGGGAGGATCGCGATCGATCGGATTGGGCGTTGGAGTCGGTACTACTCATATATTTCCGACGGGTCCTATTTCGGCCCCCCTGCCGACGCGTTGGCCTCGCTTGTCGGCACGTAGCCCAATTCGAAGACCACTTTCTGCCCTTCGGGGCCGTGGATCCAGGCGAGATACTCCTTCACCGCGCCGGTCGGCTGACCGATCGTGTAGATCTGCAGCGGGCGGCTCAAGGGATAGGTGCCGTTGTTGACATTGGCGACCGTCGGCACCACGCCCGGCTCTCCCTTGCGTCGGGAAACCTTGAGGACTCGTACCTCGTCGTTCATGTAGCCCATGCCGCTGTAGCCGATCGCCCCAGGCGTGCGGGAAACCAAGGTCACCAGATCCTTCGAGCCGCTCGGGTCGCAGGACCCCAGTTTGAGGTCTCGCTTCTTGCCGAGGACTGCCTCCCGAAAATAGGCATACGTGCCGGAACTGTTCTGCCGACTGACGCGAACGATCGGCTTGGCCGCAAGCGGGCCCTTCACCCCCAGTTGTCCCCAATGGGTAGTCTCGCCGCCCACGCCGAACATCTCGGCCAGCTCCTCAAGCGAAATTGTCTCCACGGGGTTATCGCGATGCACGCAGATCGCCAGGGCATCGTAACCGACAATATGTTCCACCGGCACGCCGCCTCGCTTGGACTTGGCCAGCTCGATCTCTTTGGAGCTCATCTTGCGACTGGTATTGGCCATGTCGCAGTTGCCGTCCGTCAGACTGGCGATGCCCACGCCCGAGCCGCCGCCGAGCACCTGAACACTCACGCCCGTATGCTGGAGGCGATAGGTCTCGGCCCAGGCTTGGGCAATGTTCACCATGGTGTCGGAACCTTCGACACGGATGATCGTCTCCGCCGAGTGGTTCGGACCGGTGGATAGGCGTCCGCACCCCCCGATTATCAAGAGCGGGAGACTCCCAGCCAAGGCGAGGAGCCCGCAACGACGACCCATTCCGACGCCCTCCTAGTAGCGTAGCCTCAATGCACCATATCTTCCGAACACGCGGCTTCCCGCCGTGACGGACGTTGGCTGTGTAGCTGGCCTATCGGCCTGTTGTCCGTCGTTCGTCAAAGATTGTCATCCAAGTGTCAGCGATAGCCCCGGGTGCCGTCAAGAGCCCCCGACGATTAATACGGAAGAGGGGATCGCAGCCGTGAAACCTCGTCGTCGTCCCTGCTGTCATTATCACAACGACCATTTGCAACGTTGGCAAGTATTTGTCTGAGATGCCCCCCCACCAATTGAGGGAGAGAATTGTGGAAAGCCCCGAGTGGTGTGTTGCAAATTTTGGGGCGTTTCGCATCGCTACAAGTGGACGAATTGCAGCAGGTTACGCTTACACGGCAAGCCGTAAGTCTTCTAGTACGAAAGTGGGGGTGTGTTGCACAATTCACCCTCTTCCCCCACCAATTGCCATGGCCATTCCCCGTAGTAGAGCCGCATGCCGATCGTCCGTTCTTCGGCGGCTTTCCCGGCAGGTTCTCGGTTACGAAAAACGGGCGGGCGGACCCACGAAGGGAGCGGGCTCGATCGGCGGCTGACGGTGTGCTGCGTCACGGGCCACCCGAGCGTCTTCGAGAGAAACAAGCGTATTGTCAAGGATCGATAGGGCGAGCGTTTCGGCTGCCAGACGTGAGTCTACCAGAATGGCTGGCCCATTTTCTACGTCTTTTTGTCCGCCCTGGGGCGGACATCAGGAGAGTGGCGTATTGAGGTCGTTTCTGATACGTCGAGGCGGGCCCTAAGAGCCCCTAACACAACCCTGATGCAATGCCGGAGAAGTCCGGGTTGTGTTAGGGGGCCTAAGGCAGTCCCATCTCCCGTCGCACGAGCCAATCGCGGAGCCCGACCGGCAGGAACTTCAGCACCTGGATGGACAGGCGGGTTTGGAAACCGACCGGATAGCGGGTCTTGGGGCGTCGGGCTGTCAAGGCGTGAACGACGACGCCCACGACCCGCTGGACCGGCATGCCGCGGAGCGCCATCTTTGCGGTTACCGCTTCGACCGCGCGGAGGTCGAGGCCATAGAGTTGGTCGCCTTGGGGGGGAATCTGCTGGGCCATCTCTTGAGCCCAGGCACGTGACCTCTCCCAGATCGGCGTCTTTACGTTGCCCGGCTCGATCAGGGAAACCTTGATCCCCCACCGCCTCAACTCGACCAGCAACGAATCGCTCAGGGCCTCCAGGGCATGTTTCGAGGCGGCATACGGCCCGACAAACGGGGCAGCGACGCGACCGCTAATCGAACTCATCATCACGATCCGCCCCGGCACAGGCCGCAGCATCGGCAGACAGGCCTGCGTGACAGCGATCTGGCCAAACACGTTGACCTCGAATTGCCGGCGCAGCTGGTCGATCGGAAGAAGTTCCAGCG